>NZ_DASYDG010000004.1:0-62077 GCF_036499745.1 Pinirhizobacter sp. | reverse complement strand
CGACCGCTCCCCCGGACGCAACAGCGGGTTGTGGGGAGAGCGGGATTTTGCTTTGCAAGGCCGCCTCAGGAGTCGGAGGGAGCGGTTGGGTGTCACCCTGAGAACGCTTCCGCAGGGAGGCGAAGCCGACTGAGGACTTAGTGACCAGGGTGACACCCAACCGCTCCCGCTCTAGCTCTAGCCCCGCCTCAAGCGGGCCAAAAAAAGGCCGCTGTCGCGGCCTGGTGGATCCACCCCTGCAGTGTTCGCGTCAGCGCTTGCGCGCGATGCCGCCGACGGTGAGCAGACCGCCGATGACGATGCCTGCGATGCCGACCCATTGGGGTATCGCGCGGTCGTGCGTGGCGGTGAGCTTGGCTGAACCGATCTGGGCCACGGTGTTGGTGTCGCGATAGCTGGCGTGGCCGGCGACTACCCAGATTCCCGCGGCCAGCAGGATGATGCCGATGACGATCAGACCTACGCGCATGCCCATTTCCTCGATGTGTTCGTCAGGAATATGGTCAGGAGCATGTGTAGGAATGGTGGAGGCCTAGGGTGGGGAGGTACGTAGGGATACCAGTGCCGCCGGCAGGGATGTGAGCGGGCGCAGGCCGAAAGCTTCGGCGGGGGAGGGCAGGATGGTTTCGCGGCTGGCGCGTCCCAGCCGGGCGCGGTGGCCGCTCCAATGGATCAGTTCCATGGCCCCGCAGGTGTCCTCGATGATCGCCGTGCAGTGCTCCACCCAGTCGCCGTCGTTGAGATACAGCACGCCGTTGATATCGCGTACGTGGCCGAAGTGGATGTGACCACAGATGTGACCGTCCAGCCCGCGCTCGCGGGCGTCGTTGGCCACGCGCTCCTCGAAGTCGCGGATATAGGCCAGCGCCTTGCCCACGTGAGACTTGATGATGATCGACAGGGGCAGGTAGGGCTGGTCCAGCCAGCGCCTCAAGGTATGCACGCGGCGGTTGGTCCAGCAGATCGCCCGGTGAAGCACTTCGCCGGCCCAGAGCATCCAGGTGCGGCCGATCGATTCGCCGTCGAATTCGTCGCCATGGCTCACGCGGTACCGCCGGCCGTCGGCGCCTTCGTGGATGGCATCCAGTTCCACGCGGATGCCGCCGATCGCCTGGCCGGCCAGGCCGCGCAGCGGAGCGTCGTGGTTGCCCGGTATGTAGGTGACTTTCACTCCGCGCTCGGCCATCGCCAGAAGCTGGCCGACTACGGCGCCGTGGTCGGCATGCCACCAGTGGCGGCGGGCAAGGGCTTCCAGGTCGATGATGTCTCCGACCAGGTACAGGTGCTCGCAATCCAGATGGGTAAGGAAATCCAGAAGGTAGCCTGCCTTGCAATCGGGCGTACCCAGATGGACATCAGATATGAAGGCGCTGCGGCAGCGTAAACGGGCCATGGCGTCGATCCCCGGTGAGTCTTCCCGGGACGACAGTATCGGCGTGGAGTGTCGCCGCCCGATGGCAGGGAGGTTACCGCCGTGCGTCAGGCGACGGCGGCGTCCGTGGCCGGGGAAAGGCGCTCGCCCGCCATCGCGGCCAGCACGCGGTCGATGCGCACGAACACTTCGCGCAGCTGCGCGGGCTCGGGCAGCAGGGTGAGCCGCAGGTGCCGGCTGGCGGCCAGGTTGAAACTCGATCCGGGGACAATCAGCACGGCTTCGTCTTCGAGCAGGCGCAGCGCGAAGCCGGCATCGTCGAATGCCGGGAGGGCCGCGGCACTGACCTGCGGGAAACCGTAAAGCGCCCCGCCTGGGGTGACCATGTCCAGGAATTCGCTGGCGGCGACACCTTCGATCACGGCACGCCGTGCCTCGTGCAGGCGGCCACCGGGGCGGGTGAGTTCGCCGATGGTGGCGGCGCTTTCGAGCGCCGGCCGCACGGCCCATTGCGCGGTGACGTTGGCGCAAAGACGCAGCGCCGCCAGCAACTGCAGCGCGTCGCGGTAATCCGCGGTGAGGCGCTGATGGCCCGACAGGCTCATCCAGCCCACGCGGTAGCCGCAGGCACGATGCACCTTCGACAGCCCGCCGAAACTCACGCACGGATGGTCGGCGGCGAGCCTGGCAAGCGGCTGAAAGGGGGTGTCGTCGTAGAGGATCTCGTCGTAGATCTCATCGCACAGCAACAACAGGCCATGTCGCCGTGCTACGGCCACGATGGCCTGCAGGAGCGGTTCCGGGTAAACCGCGCCGGTTGGATTGTTCGGGTTGATCAGCACAATGGCACGCGTGTGCGGGGTTACCAGGGCCTCGATTTCGTCAGGGTCGGGCAGGTGCCCGTTTTCTGCTGGGCAGCGGTAGTAGCGGGGCTTGCCGTCGTTGAGGATCGTGGCGGCGCTCCACAGCGGGTAATCGGGGCTGGGCAGCAGCACTTCATCGCCCGGCTGCAGCAACGCGCGCAAAGCCAGGTCAATGAGCTCGCTCACGCCATTGCCGATGAAGATCCGTTCGACGTCCACGCCTTCGGCGCCATGGGCTCGCTGCTGGGCCAGCACGGCTTCGCGGGCTTCTTCCAGGCCCTGCTCGTGTCCATAGGGTTCGCTATCGGCCAGATGGTCGGCGATGGCCAGGCGCAGGTGGTCGGGCGTGCGGAAACCGTAGCGGCCCGGGTTGCCGATGTTGAGCTTGATGATGGCGTGGCCTGCGGCTTCCATTTCACGCGCCCGGCGGGTCAGGGCCCCGCGGATCTCGTAGCGGACGTCGGCCAGGTGGGCGCTGGGTTGGATCGATGCCATCGTTATTCACGTACCGGGGATTCGTCTTGCATGGCACTGTATCAGCGTCGATGCCCTGCCGCGAGGCGATCCAATGGCATAATCAGGGCCTATGACGGACCCCGTGGACATCGAGCGGCTGCGCCGGATCGGCTGGCGCGGCGACGCTGACGCGGGTCCGGGCAGGCTTGCTCGGGTGGTTGCACAGCATCGGGCCGGCTACGAGCTGCACGACGGCGACCAGCTCTTCAACGCCCAGCCGGCCGGCACGTTCCTCAAGCGCGGCCTGGATCCTTCACTTCGCCCGGCCGTGGGCGACTTCGTCCTTCTCTCGGGCAATACCCACCCGGTGATCGAAACCGTGCTGCCGCGGCGCACCCTGCTGGTTCGCGCCGCCGCCGGCGAGCGTTACGAGCGCCAGGTGATCGCTGCCAACATCGACTACGTGCTGGTGCTGATGGGCCTGGACGGTGACTTCAATCCCACCCGCATCGAACGCTACCTGACACTGGTGGAAGGCTCCGGTGCGCAACCGGTGGTGCTGCTGTCAAAGGCCGACAGTGCGGTGGATGCCCAAGGTTCGGTTGCAGCCGTGCATGCGCGCGTGGGCGCCGCCACGCCGGTGATTGCGCTCAACAGCAAGGATGCAGCATCGGTGGCGCCGGTGCTGGCTTTCCTGCAGCCGGGCGATAGCGCGGTGTTGGTGGGTTCGTCCGGCGCGGGTAAATCCACCATCACCAACACGCTGCTGGGCGAAGAGCGCATGGCCACCGGCGCGGTGCGCGCCCACGATAGCCGCGGCCGGCACACCACCACCCACCGCGCGTTGTTGCAGCTGCCCTCCGGCGGCTGCCTGATCGACACCCCGGGCATGCGCGAGCTTAAGCTCACGGGCGAGGAAAACCTTGATCTCTTCGCCGATATCGAGGCCCTGGCGGCTGATTGCCGCTTTGCCGATTGCGGGCACACCAACGAACCTGGCTGCGCGGTGCAGGCGGCGCTGGCCACCGGCGAGCTCTCCCCGCAGCGCTGGCGCAGCTTCCTGAAATTGCACGAAGAACGCGAACAGCAGGCCGCCACACTCGAGGCGAGGCTGCGCCGCAGTCCACGGATTCCGGGTAAACACTCGTCGCGACGCGACCGGGACAGGTAAGATCGGCGGTCATGGACGTTCCCGCCATGGTTTCCTCGCCGGAACTCGAACGCTTCGCCGTGCTCGACCGGCGTCTGCTCGAGGCCGTACGCGCCATTCGCATCCTGCCCACGGTCGGTTGGCCCGCTTCGCTGGAGGAGCGGATGATCACCGCCTATCGAGTGGGCCGGTTCTCGCTGCCGGACGTTGAATACCTGACGCCGGATCTCTCCGCTGCGCGCGGCGAGCTAGAGCGCATCGAACTGGAAGCGGGCGAAGACCACCCCATCGCCGAGTACCTGCGCCGTACCGCGCAGTCGTGGCGCGTGGCAGCCACCATGCTCGAGGGCGTGGGTACTGAAGCGGTGACGGAGCCTTCGATCCAGCTCTACGGCCGCCCCGGCGACAGCATCCCGGGTAGCCGCAAGCGAAGCAACCTGGACGCGGCCAGATACTTCGTGGAGCTGGCCGACGAACTGGGTGCGGACCTGGATACCGAAGACGCCGAGGGACATATCCTGGCTGAGGACCTCCGCCAGGATATGTCCGCGCAACTGGATGCCTTTTTCGGTGCCGAGCGCATCGCCGTGGTGGTGGATCCTGAACTCACCGCCAAGGCTGCCGCCGGTGCCACCCGCATCCGCCTGCGCGGCGGCGCCAGCTTCACTGAGTACGATCGCCACCAGTTGATGGCCCATGAGGCGTTCGTGCATTCGCTCACCGCGTTGAATGGTCGCGAGCAGCCGGTGCTGGCTTCATTGGCGCGGACGTCCCCTCGCGTTACCGCCACCCAGGAAGGCCTGGCGGTGTTCGCCGAACTCATGTCCGGCGCCATCGACATCTCGCGGCTGAAGCGGATCAGCCTGCGCATCCTTGCCATCGACATGGCGTTGAACGGCGCGGACTTCGTCGAGGTCTACCAGTACTTCCGTAGTTGCGGCCAGAACGTGCCTGACAGTTTCCATTCGGCGCAGCGCGTATTCCGTGGCGTCCCCGTGACCGGCGGCTCGGCCTTCGCCAAGGACAACGTATACCTGTCCGGCCTGCTGGCCGTGCATACCTTCTTCCGCTGGTCGCTTCGCCAGCGGCGCCTGGATCACCTGCGGCACCTCTTCGCCGGCAAGCTCGCCTTGCACGACGTGATCAGCCTGGAGCCTTTCTTCGCCAGCGGCGCTATTGCCGCGCCACGCTACCTGCCTCCCTGGATGCAGCATGTGCATGGCCTGGCCGGCAAGCTCGCATTCTCGTTGTTCGTCAACCACATCCATATGGCGGGTGTGCAGGCTGAAGAAATTTCGCTGGGCCTGTAGGCAGGGCTGCGCGCATTGCCATAAAAGCGAATCTGTCCGCAGCCTGTCGTGCGGTGCGTGGCCGGAAGCTTCTTTCGAGGTAGGTAGCCGGGTGGGGTGCTAAGATTCTTCGTCTGATGGCAGCTGCCGTCGCTCCCTCTACTTCTTTCTTCACAGCGGACATTCATGGCCATTTCCGAGGATTTCAGGCAGGCGGCGCTCGAATACCACCGCCATCCGCGCCCAGGCAAAATAAGAGTCACCGCTACCAAGCCCATGGTCACCCAGCGTGACCTGTCGCTGGCCTATTCGCCTGGGGTGGCCTACGCCTGCGAGGCGATCGTGGAAGATCCGCGGCAGGCCAGCGAACTGACCGCGCGCGGCAACCTGGTGGCGGTGATCACCAACGGCACGGCGGTACTGGGCCTTGGCAATATCGGTCCGCTCGCCGGCAAGCCGGTGATGGAAGGCAAGGGCGTGCTGTTCCAGAAGTTCGCCGGCATCGATGTGTTCGACATCGAGATCGCAGAAAACGACCCGGACAAGCTGGTGGACATCATTGCCAGCCTGGAGCCCACCTTCGGCGGCATCAATCTGGAAGACATCAAGGCACCGGAGTGTTTCATCGTCGAGCGCAAGCTGCGCGAGCGCATGAAGATCCCGGTATTCCACGACGACCAGCATGGCACGGCGATCATCGTCGGCGCGGCGGTGGTCAATGCATTGGAAGTGGTTGGCAAGAAGATCAGCGAGGTCAAGCTCGCCACCACCGGCGTCGGCGCGGCTGGCATCGCCTGCCTTGACATGCTCGTGGCGCTGGGGCTGAAGCCGGAGAACATCCTCGGTTTCGACCGTGACGGCGTGCTCTACACCGGCCGCGACAACATGGACCCGGACAAGCAACGCTACGCTCGGGATACCGACAAGCGCATGCTGGCCGAGATCGTCGCGGGTACGGACATTTTCCTGGGCCTTTCCGCCGGCGGCATCCTCAAGCCGGAAATGGTCGCCAGCATGGCCGACCGGCCGATCATCCTGGCCCTGGCCAATCCTTCGCCGGAAATCCTGCCCGAGGATGCCAAGGAGGTGCGCCCGGATTGCATCATCGCCACCGGCCGTTCGGACTATCCAAACCAGGTCAACAACGCGTTGTGCTTCCCCTACCTGTTCCGCGGCGCGCTCGATGTCGGCGCAACGGTGATCAACGAGGCCATGAAACTGGCGTGCGTGCTCGCCATCGCTGAGCTGGCCCGCATGGAAGCGGGGGACCTTGCCAGTGCCTACGGTGGCGAGGTGCCGACCTTCGGTCCGGACTACCTCATCCCGCGTCCGTTCGACCCGCGCCTGCTGGTGATGCTGGCGCCGGCGATTGCCCGTGCGGCGATGGATTCGGGTGTGGCCATGCGTCCGATCCTGGACATGGAAAGCTACATCGAGAAGCTCGACCAGTTCATCTACCGCACCGGCCTGATCATGAAGCCGGTGTACGAGCGCGCGCGCGCCGACCGCAAGCGCGTGGTCTATGCCGAGGGCGAGGAAGAAACCGTCCTGCGCGCCGTGCAGACGGTGATCGACGAAAAGCTTGCTTTCCCCATCCTGATCGGCCGCCCGGACGTCATCGACACCCGCATCCAGCGCCTGGGCCTGCGCATGCGCGTGGGCGTGGATTTCGAGCTGACCAACATCAATGACGATCCGCGTTTCAACGACTACTGGCAGCAGTACCACGCCATGACAGAGCGCCGCGGCGTATCGCCGGCGGCGGCCAAGAACCTGGTGCGTTCGCGTCCGGCCCTGATCGCCTCGATCATGGTCCAGCGCGGCGAAGCCGACGCGATGATCTGCGGCCTGGTCGGTCGTTACCACAAGAAGCTGGGCTACATGCGCAGCGTGTTCGGCCTGGATCCGGGTGTCAGCTGCACCTCGGCAATGACCGGCGTGATCAACGACAAGGGCGCGTGGTTCTTCCTCGACACCCATGTGCAGATCGATCCGACCGCCGAGCAGATCGCTGCGGCCACCTTGCAGGCGGGCTATCGCCTGAAGCTGTTCGGCATCGAGCCGAAGGTGGCGCTGCTGTCGCACTCGAACTTCGGCAGCCACAACAACCCCAGTGCCGCCAAGATGCGCGAGGTCTACCAGATCCTGCGCAAGCGCGCGCCCAAGCTGGAGGTCGACGGCGAGATGCAGGCCGACACCGCCTGGGATCAGAACGTGCGTAGCCTAGTCTTCCCCAATAGCACGCTCAGCGGGCGCGCCAACCTGTTCGTGATGCCGAACCTGGATTCCGCCAACATCGCCTACAACATGGTGCGGGTGATGACCGACGGCGTGGCGATTGGTCCGATCCTCATGGGCGTGGACAAGGCCGCGCACATCCTCACGCCGGCCTCGACACCCCGCCGTGTGGTGAACATGACCGCCATCGCCGCGGTCGATGCGCAGATTCGTGCGGCCCAGGGCGAAATCCGCCGCTAAAGAGGACTGGCAAGGGCCATCCGGGCGGCCTGGTTCGAGCCAGGCACCGTGCGACACAGGGACGCATGGGTGACCATACGGCGCCGTATGTGATTGATTCATGGCAGCTAAGGCGGGCAGGACGGCCCGGGATGGCGCGGGTTTGCTAAACTCGGGGGTGGACCGATTTAAATTCCCCGCCACCCCCACGCCAGGCGCGCCCCACGCGCTGCGGAGAGCACCATGGACCAGATCACCGACATCCTCCACCAGGATCTCGACCCCACCGAAACCCAGGAATGGGTCGAATCGCTCAACGCCGTCATCAACCATGACGGCACCGAGCGCGCGCACTACCTGCTTGAGCGCATGGTGGATTCCACCCGTCGCGCCGGCGGCTACCTGCCGTTCGATCCCACCACTGAATACGTCAACACCATCGCGCCGCAGAACGAGGCCCGCAGCCCGGGCGACGCCGCGCTGGAATGGCGCATCCGCTCGATCATCCGCTGGAACGCGCTGGCGATGGTGGTGCGTACCAACCGCAAGCCCGGCGACCTGGGCGGCCATATCTCAAGCTTCGCGTCATCCGCCACGCTTTACGATGTGGGCTTCAATCATTTCTGGCGTGCACCCAGCGCCGACCATCCCGGCGACCTGGTGTTCCACCAGGGCCATTCCAGCCCGGGCGTGTATGCGCGTTCCTTCCTCGAAGGCCGCATCAGCGCCGAGCAGATGGACCTCTTCCGCATGGACGTGGCCGGCAAGGGCAAGGGGCTTACCTCCTATCCCCACCCCTGGCTGATGCCCGACTACTGGCAGGTGCCGACGGTGTCGATGGGCCTGGGCCCCATCCAGGCCATCTACCAGGCGCAGTTCTGGAAATACCTCGAACACCGCGGCCTGATCCCCAAGACCGACCGCAAGGTCTGGTGCTTCATGGGCGATGGCGAATCCGACGAGCCGGAAAGCCTGGGTGCGATCTCGCTGGCCGGCCGCGAAGGCCTGGACAACCTGATCTTCGTGGTCAACTGCAACCTGCAGCGCCTGGATGGCCCGGTGCGCGGCAACGGCAAGATCATCCAGGAACTGGAAGGCGTGTTCCGCGGCGCCGGCTGGAATGCCATCAAGGTGGTCTGGGGCAGCTACTGGGATCCGCTCCTGGCGCGCGATACCTCCGGCAAGCTGCGCCAGCTGATGATGGAAACCGTCGACGGCGAGTACCAGGCCTGCAAGGCTTTCGGTGGCGCCTATACCCGCGAGCATTTCTTCGGCAAGTATCCGGAAACTGGGGCGCTGGTGGCCAACATGTCCGACGACGACATCTGGCGCCTGAACCGTGGCGGCCACGATCCGCACAAGGTGTACGCGGCCTACCACGCGGCGGTGAACACCCAGGGCATGCCCACGGTAATCCTGGCCAAGACGGTGAAGGGCTATGGCATGGGTACGGCCGGTGAGTCGCAGAACCCGGCTCACCAGCAGAAGAAGATGGACACCGATGCCATCCGCGCCTTCCGTGACCGCTTCAACATCCCGGTGACCGACGCCCAGCTTGAAGAGGTGCCGTTCTACCACCCGGGCAAGGATTCCCCCGAAGTGCAGTACCTGCTCGAGCGCCGCAAGGCCCTGGGCGGCGCGCTGCCTCAACGTCGTCGCAAGGCGGACGAATCGTTCAAGGCGCCGGGCCTTGAGGCCTTCGAACAGATCACCAAGAGCTCCGGCGAACGCGAGATCAGCACCACCATGGCGCTGGTGCGTGGCATGAACCTGATGCTGCGCGACAAGGCCATCGGTCCGCGCGTGGTGCCGATCGTGGCCGACGAGGCACGCACCTTCGGCATGGAGGGCATGTTCCGGCAGATCGGCATCTACGCGCCGTTCGGCCAGAAGTACCGCCCGCAGGATGCCGACCAGCTGCTGTACTACCGTGAAGACCAGAAAGGCCAGGTGCTGCAGCAAGGCATCAGCGAAGCGGGCGGCATGAGTTCATGGATGGCCGCTGCCACCAGCTACAGCATCTCAAACGTGCCGATGCTGCCTTTCTTCATCTACTACTCGATGTTCGGCTTCCAGCGCATCGGCGACCTGTGCTGGGCCGCCGGCGACATGCGCGCGCGAGGTTTCCTGATCGGCGGCACGGCCGGACGCACCACGTTGAATGGCGAAGGCCTGCAGCATGAAGACGGCCATTCGCATTTGATGTCGGGCGCCGTCCCCAACGTGGTGTCGTACGACCCCACATTCTCGTACGAAGTGGCGGTGATCCTGCAAGACGGCACACGCCGGATGATGCAGGAGCAGGAAGACGTTTATTACTACCTCACGGTAATGAACGAAAACTACAGCCATCCGGAAATGCCCAAGGACAGCGCCGAAGGCATCATCAAGGGCATGTACCTGTTCAAGGATGCCGGCAAGCCGAAGAAGAACGAGCCGCGCGTGCAGCTCCTGGGTGCCGGCACCATCCTGCGCGAGGTCATCGCCGCCGCCGAATTGCTGGAGAAGGATTTCGGCGTGTCGGCCGATATCTGGTCGTGCCCGAGCTTCTCCGAAGTCCGTCGCGACGGTTTCGACGCCGAGCGCTGGAACCGCCTGCATCCGGAAGACGAGCCGCGCGTGCCGTATGTCACGGGCCTTCTGAAGGATCGCCAGGGTCCGGCCATCGCTGCCACGGACTACGTGCGCGAATACGCCGACCAGATCCGTGCCTTCATGCCCGATGGCATGCGTTACACGGTGCTCGGTACCGACGGCTTCGGCCGTAGCGACACGCGTGACAACCTGCGCGCCTTTTTCGAGGTCGACCGCTACTACATCGCCCACGCCGCCCTGGCGGCGTTGGCGAAGGATGGCAAGGTCAACGCCAAGGATGTCAGCCGGGCGATCAAGCAGTACAAGCTCGACCAGGACAAGCCGAACCCTTTGACGGTGTAAGCCTCCTGAATCGGACGGTGTCCGGTATAGGCGGACAAAACGTCCGCGGACAACGCCCTCCCTCGTGGAGGGCTTTGTTTTTCAGGCGATTGCGGTTGGCACGCCCGTTGCCATGGATACCGTGAAACCCTCGATACCGGAGTGCACACATGCCCCTTTCCCGCATCGTCATCGGCCTTGCCCTTGCCATCGGCAGCAGCCATGCACTGGCTGCCTCGCCGACCTTGCCCGTGCCCGCATCGGGTGTGATCGGTACCGATGACGCGATGTTCTCGCCGGACTACTGGATTGCCCGCGCGCCGTCGCCGGACAAGGTGATCTTCAGCCGCGGGGACCTACAGGCGCGCAACGCGCGCATGTTCGCCAATGATCCGTCGATGTACGTACTGGCGAAGATTCCCGCGCAGGTGAGCGGTGAGCAGGTCAAGGCATGGATCGGCAAGGTGTCCAAACTGCCGTCCAGCCCGCTGCTCGACATCCACAACAAGCCCCTGCCTGCATCGGTGGTCGATCCGATCGTGGCCAGTATCGCGCTGGAGAAGATTCCCGCGCACGTGACGGCCCGCTATGGCCTCTCCGTGGCCCGGCAGTCGTTGCGTAACTTTCCCACCGACCTTCGCGCCTTCACCACCCCCGACCAGCCTGATTTCGAAAGCTTTCAGGAGAGCATGTTGTTCCCGGGCGATCCGGTGGTGATCGTGCATGAAAGCGAGGATGGCCAGTGGTATTTCGTGGTGAGCCCGCGCTATGCCGCCTGGGTGAAGAAATCGGCGATAGCCGTTGGAACCCGTGACCAGGTGCTGGACTACGCCGAGAAGACGCCCTACCGGGTGGTGACGGGCGCCAAGGTGCGCACCGTGTTCACGCCGGAGGCCCCGGCGGTGTCGGAACTGCAGCTGGACATGGGTGCGCGCGTGCCGTTGGCTAACCTGCCGCCGGAGCAGCCGGTGAACGGGCAGGGGGCGTACGTGTCCTGGACGCTGCTGCTGCCGGTGCGTAGCGAGGATGGGTCGCTCAAGTTCCAGCCCGCACTGTTGCAACGTAACGCCGATAGCGCGCCGGACTACGTGCCACTGACGCAAGCCAACATCATCCGTCAGGCGTTCAAATTCCTTGGTGAGCGTTATGGCTGGGGACACCTCTACAACGGCCGTGACTGCAGCGGTTTCGTTTCCGACGTCTATCGCAGCCTGGGTGTGCAGATGCCGCGCAATACTGGCGATCAGGCCAAAAGCCCGGAGCTTGCACACCTGCCGTTCACCGCCGCCGATAGCCATGAGGCGCGGATGAAGGCGATCGGGCAGGCCCAGGTGGGCGACCTGATCTACATTCCCGGCCACGTGATGATGTTCCTGGGGCGCGTGAATGGTGAGCCGTATGTGATCCAGGATGTCGGCGGTGTGGTCTACCTTGATGCCAAGGGCAAGAAGCACTGGACGCGCACCAACGAAGTATCAGTAACCCCGCTTCTTCCCCTGCTGGTGGACGAGAAACTCTCCTACGTCGATGCCATGACCAGCCTGGTGCATATCCGGCCGTAGCCATCGCCGTCGCCGTCGGGGGATGTCGCTTTTTCTAACTATGTGGGAATACGCGTCGTTGTTAACGTGCCTGTGCTCAAGAACGAGCGGCTGACAGCGGACATGGAATGAGTTCACGCATCATTGCAAATATCGACTTCAAGGATTTCGACTTTACAAGCGCGATTCAATGTCTGGGCGACATCCCCTTCCAGCTGGAAGAGTACGACGAGTTCGGACAGGGACAATGGAGCAATATTTCCCTATACAACGAATCTGGCCTGGCAAGCGACACGCAGTATCGCAACGCAAAGTCCTGCCGCTCCACGCCGCATTGCCTGAAAGTGCCGGAAATTATCAGTTTCATCGAGGAAAATTTCGACACCCCGGCTCTTCGCATGGTCCGGGCCAGGAATCTGGTCGACGGGATGGTAATCCCGCACCGGGATTTTGTTGAACTGGACGAGGGTCAGCGGTACCTGCGGGTTTTTGTTCCGCTAGAAGATAATCTCGAATCCTTCCATTCAGACGATTCAGGTGTATTCCGCATGCGGCGCGGCGAAGTCTGGATGCTTGATGCTAGCCAGGTTCACGCGGCCATCAACTTCGGACGCCACAGTCGCATGTTCCTTTGCCTGGACTTCGCCTTCGACAGGCCCTTCCACGCCTCGGACATATTCTCCCCGGGGGCTGGCGTTTTTTCTCCAGGTGATCCGCTCTATATCCAGCGGTCTGCTATCACGCAGCAGGAGATCGACCAGCTGATCAGTTCTGTTGCCGGCATTATCAACCCGGATACATTCCGGGACGTCCTTTTCGCGCTCTCGAAAGTCCATTTTCGCCATGATGTGGAGGCCGGGGCGTGTTACGACTGGATAGAAAAGGCGGCACGCAGATCCTTGCAGCTGGACATCGTGGAAAAGACTAATGCACTGCGTCGATACCTGGTCGATTCGCGAGACAAAGGCCAGCGATTCTCGATTAACGACTGGGCGCGTGCGGCCGCGTGATGGCCGGGATTCTCCATGCCGCGCCCTGGGCTTTCCTACTTTTATGGGGGAGCGGCGCGGTGGTGGGGAAGATCGGCTTGCAACATGGATCACCATGGTCGTTCCTGTTGGCACGATCGGCCATGGCGCTCGCATTGATGTGGGTGATGGCACGATTCCGCCCGCGCTGGGTAGCTGTTCAAAGTGGGCAAGTGCGGCTATCGATCACTGCGGGCGAAGTGGCGAATGCAGTGCTTCTTCAGGTTGTTTACCAGGCCGCGTTTTTCCTGGCGCTTGCCGGCGGCCTTTCACCAGGAACCCTTGCGGTAATCCTTGGCCTTCAGCCGTTTGTCACTTGCCTGGCCGCCGGTGATCGACTCGACCGCTGGCGCTTTGCAGCGTTGGGGCTTGGCCTTCTCGGGCTGGTCATGGTGGTCTGGGGAACGCGCGATGTCGATGCGCAGGCCGGATGGGCGATGGTGCTTGGATTTGCGGCGATGACCGCACTGGCCTTGGGCACCGCTTTCCAGAGACGGATAGGAGGTGACCCACTGCGCTCGGCAACATTGCAATCACTGGTGTCGACACTGGTGTTCGGTGGCGTGGTGGCATTCACGGGCTGGGATGCAAAGCTTAACGCTGCGTTCGTGCTCTCGGTCATCTGGATGGCTGTCGCAGTGTCCGTGGTGGCGACGCTGCTGCTCCTGGTCATGATCAACCGCCAGCAGGCCAGTCGCGTCGGCATCTTGTTCTACATGGTTCCGGTGGTCACCGCGTGTCTGGACTACCTCGTGTTCGGCACGACCATCGGCTGGCTGGCTGTGTTTGGCGCCGTGATGGTCGTGATGTCCCTGCGTCTTTTTGCGATCGGCACCCGATGATCACGCTTAGATCCCGAGAAAGGGCGAATTCTGCAAATGACTTCTTTCTTCGACGCGTATGCTCGCCAGGCATCATCTAAGGACAGGCCAGCATCCATGCAACGCACGCGTACCAGGGACATCCCGCTCCCTATCCATCATCGCCCTGAAAAGAACCTTCAAACGCTCATCGACACGGCCCAGCTGCGCTCGTTCGTGGTGGTCAACGAGGCCGGCTCGATCGCCGCCGGAGCTGCATCGCTGCATCGCGTGCCGTCGGCGGTGAGCCAGCAGATCCAGCGACTGGAAGGGCAGATGGGTGGCGCCCTGTTCTTGCGTGGCCGCCGCGGGTTGGTACTCACCGAGCGCGGCCGCAAACTGCTGCCACTGGCCATGGACATGTTGGCTTTCAATGACGACGCGCTAACCGCCATGCAGGGCGATGCTTCGGGCGCACGCATTGTCGTGGGTATGTCCGATGCATATGCGTCGAGTTTCCTGCCGTCGATCCTGGCCACCTGCAGCCAGGTCTTGCCCGGCGTTACCGTGGAGTTGCGCACCGGATTCAGCCCGGGGCTCTGGGCAAGTTACGAGCGCGGGGAAATTGATGTCATCCTGGCGCAAGGCTGCCCTGCCGCTGTCATCGCCGAAGTCATACACGTTGAGACACTTCGTTGGGTGGGCAACCATGAAACCAACACGGTTGATGGCGAAGTTGATCTGGTCGTCTTCAGCGAAGGCTGTCCCGACCGCGAAATGGCCATCGATTCCCTGGTGCGGGAGGGCGTGGGCTATCGACTTCGCTTCGAAGGTCATTCGCATGCATCGGTGGTGGCCGCCGTGCGGTCGGGGCTGGGTGTCACGCCCATGTTGCCGAACACCACGCCATCGCGTATCCGTGCTTTCGTGCCCGGTATAACCTTGCCGCGCCTGGGCGCTATAGAGATCTCACTGGCATGCGCCGATCATTCCGAGGGTGGCGTCCCGGCGGCTTTCGCACACATTGTGCGCCAGTGCTTCCGACGTGTTCGCGAATCACCCGGCTCGCATCGCGACACACTTTAAGGGTCGGCTAAAAAAGGCCGGCGCATGGCCGGCCTTCTGACCTGACGCCGCCAGAACAACCGGGTCATTCGTCGCGGTTGTTCCAGATATGGCGCAACAGCAGGAATGTCCCCACGGCGACGGCGGCAATGCCAACGGCGGTCGCCGGGTGACGCTTGACCTGGCGACGCAGACGGCGGTACTGGTAATTCGCCTCATCGGCGAAGTCCTCCGCCAGATAGGCAATCGGGCGAGTTTGTCGAGCCCGTTTGCTCCATTTCAGGCCTAGTTTGCGGCTACGCTCGGCCAGGTCCGATGCGGTATCTCGGCCCCGATCGGCAAGGTCAGACGCCCGGTCAGCAGCTTCGCCCACATAACCACGCACACGGCCAGATACGCCGTTAACGGCACTTTCGAGATCCCGGTACTTGCTCATCAGCCACTCCCTCTCACCCATCATTCCTGATCGAGGTTGCCGCCCGCGTCGTGAGCCTGGCGTAAACAGTTCGCCGTGGGTCGATGACGTCGTTCAGCTAAGCAGGTCGTAAGCGCCGCCGCGATCCAGTGCGCGCTGATAGGCCGGGCGGGCGTGAATGCGTTGCAGGAAAGCGGCAAGCCGTGGATAGGCGCCGTCCAGGTCGATTCGCGCGGCCGCCGCTTCCAGGGGGAAACTCATCTGGATATCAGCGGCGGTAAACTCATCGCCAGCGAACCAGCCATTTTTACCCAATTCGTCTTCCAGGTAATCCAGGTGCAGGCGGATCTGCGGGTCGATGTACGTTTTCTGCCCTTTTTGGGCGATCTTCCTGGCGATCGGTTTGGCGAAGAATGGCATCGGCGCGGTCTCGATGCGGCTGAAGACCAGTTTCAACAACAGCGGCGGCATCGCCGATCCTTCGGCGTAATGCAGCCAGTAGGTGTATCGAAGCTTCCCTTCGCTGCCCGCCGGGGGCACCAGGCGGCCCCGGCCATGGCGTTCCAGGAGGTATTCGATGATGGCCCCGGATTCAGCGACGGTGCGGTTGTCTTCCGTGATCACGGGGGACTTGCCCAGCGGATGCACGCGCTTGAGTTCCGGCGGCGCCAGCATCGTGCGCGAATCGCGCTGGTAGCGCTTCAGTTCGTAATCCAGGCCGAGTTCTTCCAGCAGCCAAAGCACCCGCTGGGACCGTGAATTGTTCAGGTGATGGACGATGATCAAGGGCGTGGCTTTCCGCTGGAGTGAACAGAGAGTCTAGCCCGGCGTCGGCACTGGAGTTCACAGTGCATTGATCGGCCCCGGCTAGGCTAGGCGACATGAGTAAATATGCCCCCCAGGTATATACCGATCCCGGCGACATCGCCCGGCTGGAAACGCTGGTCAGCGATCTCCCCGACAATGCCTGCGTCAGCGTGGTGGAGCATGACGGCACCACCACGACGGGCGTGGTGGCGGCCCTTCCCACCGTGCAGAGCTTCCGCGATGAGAAAGAGAATGAAGGCATGAATGGCGTCGTCCGGTTGGAGGACACCGGCTTGCCCGGCGGCTATCGCACCATCTGGCTCGATCGCATTGAACGTGTGATCCAGCTGGATTCGGTGAAGGGATCGCCGGCCTCTTAGCCGATCACCTGACGTAGACGTGCAGCGGCCTCGGGGAAGGTTTTACCTTCCTGCGCCAACACTGTATCGACCACCTTCTTCGCTTCGTCCTTCCGACCCAACGCAATCAGCGCCTTGGCCCGGTAGGTCGCCACCTGCAGCCTGTTCGCGCCATACGCCTTGGTCGCGGCTTTTTCCAGGAAGGGCAAGCCTTCCTGCGCCCGGCCGTTCTCCACCAGGTTGCGGCCATGGCGGTAGGCGTAGACGTAGTCGTTCGGGTAAGCGGCGATCAGCTTAAGTTCGAGCGCATCTACTTCGTCACCGCGTTTGGCGCGCACCAGGTACACGCGCAGGTTGTCGGCGAGGTTGCGGTCGCTGGCAACGTTGCTGCCCAGCTTGCCCCGTGTCATGTCGATGGCGCGATCCAGGATGGCTTTCTCGCCGGCGGCATCGCCAGCCGCGGCGTCGACGTCGGCCAGCGACAGCACGCCACTGCGGATGTCGGCGCACGGTGGGTTGGCCACCAATACCTGGGTGTCGACATACGATTGCATGGCCTGCTTCTGTTCGGCAGCGGCCGCACGCTTTTCCTCCGGCGGCAACGATGCTGTGGCGCCCAGCAGGTCATCCAGCACATAGGGACGCTGGCAGCCGATACGGCCGGCGAGCACGTGTTTGGCCGCGTCGGCGATGGCGGTGTCGTTCTTGTCGGCTTTGGCCTTGAGCAGCAGCAACTGCTGGCGGCCCAGGGCGACATCGCGATCCTTGTCGGCGACGTTCTTCACCATCGAGGGAAGGGTATCGAACCAGGCCAGGCCCTCTGCCCCGGCGTAGCGCTTCTGGTAGTCGTCCAGCACTGCGGCTACGGCTGCCAGCGAGCCTTTCTGGGCGTCGCCCTTGAGCTTGTCCAGGCGTTGGCTACCGGACAGGATCGCGGCAACCTCGGGATAGAACTTGTCGCGCGGGCGCTCGGCGAGGATGCGGCCGAGCTCGTTGCCGTGTTCGTCCAGTGCCACGTAAGTGGGCAGGAAATGCACGTTGAGCTTTTTCATCCAGGCCTGGCCGTCCGGGTCGTCGGCATCGGCCTCGACGAACACCACCTTGCTTTCCAGGGCCTTGAACTCATCGCCGTTCAGGACGTGCGAAGCCATGAAATAGCACGAGTAGCACCACACGGCCTGGAAATCGATCAGCACCGGCTTGTGTTGGCGGGCGCCCTGCTCGAGCGCGGAGGTGATGGTGGCCGGACCCTTGGGAGGCGTGGCGGCCATGGCCGGGAGGGCGGCGGCGAGCGCCAGGGGCAGCAACACTGCGGCAAGACGCGTCATGGGTGTGCCTTTGGCGGTATAGACGTCCATCCTATGACCAAACCGACACGTTTTGCAAAGTGGCCCTAAAATGCGGTGGAAGCGCCTTCGGATTGCCCGGGCGCCTCGCGCAGCCCCTGGCGCCGCCTGAGTGAGGGAAACCACCACATCCACAGGCCCACCACCAGCAGCGTGCCGACCCCGCCGATCAGGGTGGCGTTGACGGCGCCCACGGCGGCCGCCAGCAGCCCCGACTCAAATTCCCCAAGCTGGTTGGAGGTGTTGATGAAGATGGCATTGACCGCGCTCACCCGGCCGCGCATATCGTCGGGCGTGTCCAGTTGTACCAGGGCGCCGCGGATCACCATGCTGACCATGTCGAAGGCGCCCAGGGCGAACAGGGCAGCCAAGGACAACCACAGCGATGTGGACACGGCAAAGACCATGGTAGCCACGCCGAATGCCGCGACACAGGCGAACATGATCGGCCCTACCCGGCGTTCGAGCGAATGCCGGGCCAGCCAGAATGACATCAGCAGCGCACCCACGGCTGGCGCGGCGCGCAACAGGCCGAGGCCCCATGGGCCGGTGTGCAGGATGTCGCGGGCGAACACGGGCAGCAGCGCGGTGGCCCCACCAAGCAGTACGGCGAAGAGGTCGAGTGAAATCACCCCCAGTACGGCAGGCCGATGGCGGATGAAGTGCACGCCGGCGAAAAGTACCTTCAGCGTCGCCGGTTCCCGCCGCGGTGGCACGTGCTCGTAGCGCAGGCGCCACAGCAAACCCAGGGCCGCCAGATACAGCAGGGCCGACACCCCGTACACCACCTCGGGCCCGAGGATATACAACAAGCCTCCCAGCGCCGGGCCCATGATCATCGCTGCCTGGCCGCCGGAGCCGTTTGCCGCCATGGCGCGGGTGAGCAACGACGGCGGCACCAGCCCTGGCAGCATCGACTGCATTGCCGGCCACTCGAAAGCCTTGGTCACGCCCAGCCCAAATACCAGGCAGAGGATCGATGTTTCGCTCAGCGCGCCCAGCACGGTTCCCAGTGCCAGCAGACCGATACAGCAGAACTCCAGGATATCGGCCCCCAGTACGATGCGCCGGCGTTCGAACTGGTCGGCGACGTGGCCGGCGGGCAAGGCCAGTAGCAGCGAAGGAATGAACTGCACCAGGCCGATCAGGCCCAGGTCGAAGGCGCGATGGGTGATGGCATAAACCTGCCAGCCCACCGCCACGGAAACCATCTGGAAACCGAAGCTCGAGGCGGTGCGTGCCAGCCAGAATTGCGCGAACGCCCGGTGAGCGAAGAGCGAGTCGCCGGTTTCGGCGGTGGAAGGGGACATGCGGGTCATTCGCTGGGACGAAGCCGCCATGGTAGCGGGCTTGCAGCGGCGGGGCGGGGCGGTCCAAGCTAGATGCCCCCATGAATCCAAACCGGATGCCTGCCATGCCCGTTCTCCGTCCTGCGCTCCTGTCGATGCTGCTGCTGGGTACCGTGGCCTGTTCGGGCCACGACGATGCCCAGCAGGCGGCGGCGCCTGCGCCGCAGGCGGATGAATCGGCCGGCAAGCTCGAAACCTACCGCAAGCTGTTGTCGATCCATAACGAGGCGATGGCGGTGCAGATGGGCGACGATATTCTCTCGCGCTATCCCGACACCCCTGCGGCCGCCGAGGTCAACAAGACCCTCCCTGACCTCCGGATCAAGGTCGAGAAGGACGCCGAAGAAGCACGGCTGAAGAACCTCTGGCAGTACCAGACGGCGCCCATGGCCGGTGGTACCCAGCTTACCGCCACGCTCTATTCCAGCCGCCCCTCCGGTGAAGACCGCGTGCGCCTGGTGCTGCGCCGGCACACCGCCTGGGGCCAGAGCGTGTTCCTCTTCGGTAGCGGCAAGGGCTTCACCTGCGCGGGCAATTGCAAGATCACAGCCACCTATGACGGAAAGCCGCACCCGTTGGTGGGCTACCGGCCCACCACGGGCGAGCCTGCGATGTTCATCAAGAACGACCAGGCGTTCATCAAGGAACTTCCGAAGGTGAAGAAGATCCAGATGGACATCGTGTCCGCTGATCGCGGCAAGCAGACACTGGTATTCGAAACGGCTGGCTACGACCCGTCGAAATTCCCAGCGTTGCCGAAGAAGAAGTAACGCGACGCCGTCGCACAGGGCAGCATTACTCGCCGGCGCGGTTTCACTAATGCAGGAGCAACCGCTCGGTGATCTTCGTCAGCGGCTTTTCCAGCGCATCGTGCAGCCGAGCCGGAAGATCCAGGGGTTTGAGTAACATCTTTACCGTCATCTCCGCCGGCAGGTGGCGCTTGAGCAGCCCCTGCGCGCGGCTGGTGATGCGGCGGAACTCCGCATGGTTGCCCGCGAGCCCCGGATAGCGCCGATCGAACACGTGGCGAAGGGCAATGTCACTGTCTTCGCTCTTGATCTCGTTCACGCGTTTCAACACTGCGCGGAAGATGCGGAAGCGGCCGAGCCGTTCGCGGTCGCGATACAGGCGGAAGTGTTGGTAGAAATGCTTGTAGTGGCGCACCTCATCGCTCTTGATGAGGTTGGTGAGGCTCTTCAGTACCGGCTCATCGGTGACATCGTTGAGTGCGCGATAGAAGCTGGCGGTACCTGTCTCCACCACGCAGCGCGCGGCAAGCTCCAGGCCACGGCTCGATTCCAGTTCCTCGGCGGTGCACACCGCGCCGTACTCGTTGAAGAATCCGGTGAAGCCCGCTTCCCAGTCGAACTCCGGCCATACATGCCGTACATAGGCCGACAGCGCCCGGCCGTGCTGCATTTCTTCCTGTTCCCAATGGTCGCGCAGCCACGCCTGCAGAGCGTTGTCGCCGGCGAAGTGGTCGATCAGGTTCTGCGTGTAGAGGTCCGAGCCGCTTTCGACGAATGAGGCGCCGCACAACAGCAGGAAGAGGTCTTCATTGTCGCGGACGCGAGCAAGGTCGATGCCGTCGAGATCGATGTTGTCCAGCGTCCAGGGAAGAGGGGAATAGCTCACTGCGACGACATCCTCGAAGGTGGGCGGTTGAAGGGTTACCGGATTGTTACAAAGCTTGGCCCCGAAGGCGACAGCGGCGGAGGCGATTGGCATACCATCAGCGCTTTCCCCTTCCCTGGAGCTTTCCATGATCCCCGCCGCTAGCTATGCCGCCCCGGCCGCCAGGGCGCCCTTGGGGCCCTATCATTTCCAGCGCCGGGATCCGCGTCCCTCGGACGTGGTGATAGAGATCCTCTGGTGCGGCGTCTGTCATTCGGACCTCCATCAGGTACGGGACGAATGGGGCCAGGGCCAGTTCCCGATGGTCCCCGGTCATGAAATCGTCGGGCGGGTGATCGACATCGGCCACGACGTGAAGAAATTTTCACGCGACCAGCTGGCCGGCGTCGGCTGCATGGTGGACTCTTGCCGGGAATGCGCCCAGTGCAGGGAAGGGCTCGAACAATTCTGCGAAAAAGGCTTCACCGGAACCTATGCCTCGAAGGATCGCCAGGACGGCACGCCCACCCAGGGTGGCTATTCGAGCGTGATCGTGGTGGACGAAGCGTTCGTGCTGCGTATTCCCGACAACCTCGAGCCTGCCGCCGTGGCGCCGCTGCTGTGCGCCGGCATCACCACTTATTCCCCGCTGCGGCACTGGAAGGTCGGGCCGGGAAGCAAGGTGGGCGTGGTCGGCCTGGGCGGACTGGGCCACATGGCGCTGAAGCTTGCCCATGCCTTCGGTGCGCAGGTGGTGCAATTCACCACGTCGCCTTCGAAGAAGGACGACGCCATGCGCCTGGGCGCCGACATCGTGGTGATGTCCAACGACATGCCCGCCATGAAGGAACATGCCGGCACTTTCGATTTCATCCTCGATACCGTCTCGGCCCCGCACGACCTGAACACTTATCTGCAACTGCTCAAGCGCGACGGCACCATGACGCTGGTCGGCTTGCCCGATACGCCACCGACCGTGCATGGTGGTCCGCTGATCTTCGGGCGCCGCCAGCTCGCCGGTTCGCTGATCGGCGGGATCGCCGAAACCCAGGAAATGCTCGATTTCTGTGCCGATCACGGCATCGTCTCGGACATCGAGGTGATCGCCATCCAGGACATCAACGAAGCTTACGAGCGCATGCTGCGCTCGGACGTGAAATACCGCTTCGTGATCGACATGGCCAGTCTTTCAAAGGATGCCGGTTAGCGGATCACCGTCACCGGCACGTGGGCGTGAGCCAGGATGTCGGTAGATACCGAGCCGAGCAGCCAGCGTGCCAACGCACCGCGGTCGGTATGGCCGATCACTACATGATCCACGCCATGCTGGCGCACCTGGTTCAGCAGGACATCGCCGGGGCTGCCGTGGACGATGTCGATGTCGACCAGCGCCTTGGCATCAGGTATCAGGCTGGTCAGTTCCGCCAGCAGGGCGGCACTGCGCTCGGAGCTGCAATCGGCCATCATCAGCACCGAGGCATCGGGTCCGCCCTCGGCCACCTGCAGCACATGGACCACACGAACCCTTCCCCCGGCCAGCCGGGCCAGTTCAACGGCGAAGGCAAAGGCGCGACGGGAGGTATCGGACCCGTCGTAGCCCACCAGTGTGTACTTGACCATGTGCTTCACCCGCTCCCATGCGCTAGCTATCGATGATCCCTCATTCCTCGTGGCAGCGCCGCTCGGTGGTGTAATAGGTGTGCTTGCGCTGGTTGTTCTGCTGGATCTTGTTACCGGCATAGCCGCCGCCGACAGCGCCGGCCACGGTGGCGAGGGTCTTGCCCTTGCCGCCGCCCACCTGGTGGCCGACCAGGCCGCCGGCCACGGCACCGATGGCGGTACCGGCAATGCGGTGGGTATCGCTCGATTCCTTATGCGCCACACGGACATTGCGGCAAACCTCGTGGGCGCCTACCGTCAGGCTGGCCATCGCAAGGCTGGCGGCGGCAACATGGGTGATGATCTTGTTCATGGCTTTCTCCTCCACGGTCTACGCCCTGCATGCTGGTTGCCGCGCCGTGACGCGCACATCAAAAATCGCTGTCTGGCGGCTGACCGGGCCGCGCAACGTGCACGCGCATGGCGTGGGGCCGCGGCTGGATCGCCACGCCACGCTCCTCGGCCACCGCTTCGGTGAGCTCGGCCCCCAGCAGCAGGATCAGCGCGGAGTAATAAACCCACACCAGCAGCACCACCACGCTACCGGCAGGGCCGTAAGGCCCGCCCACATTGGAGTGGTCCAGGTACAGGCCGATGCAGAACTTGCCCACGGCGAATAGCACTGCCGTGAGTGCCGCGCCGACCAAGGCATCCCGCCAGGCAATCACGGCGTCGGGCAACACCTTGAAGATGGCGGCGAAGACGAACACGAACACCGCCATCGCCACCACGGCTTCCAGGGCCGTCCAGGCCACGGTGCCGCCCTGGACGAACACCGCGATCAAGGCACTCACGGAAAACGAGACGATCAACAGGAAGGCAAGGGCAAGGATCAGCCCCACCGCGTGCATGCGCGAGCGGATCCACCCCATCACCGCCTTCCCGGGCTTCGGCTGCAGGCTCCAGACGCGGTTGATCGCGCCCTGCAATTGCGCGAACACCGCCGAGGCGCCCACCAGGGTAACGAAGAGGCCGATGATGCCGGCCATGCTGCCCACTCCCGGCCGCTGGCGGGCATTGTCCAGCACCAGCCGGGTGGTTTCAGCTGCGCGCGGGCCTACCATCTGGTTGAGTCCGTCGATCATCTGCTGCTGCCATTCCGGCCGCAGCGAGGAGGCAATCCAAAGCAGCAGCACCAACAGCGGGGCGAAGGAGAGCGCCGAATAGAACGCCAGCGCCGCGGCGCGGGTCATCAGTTCATCGTCACCGAAACCCCGGGCGGTATTGCGCACGATGCGCCAGCCACGCTGTGCCATGGGATGCATGGGTCTCTCCCTTCAAATGAGCAGTGTGCCCATGTAAGCGCCTGCTTGCGACCGCCCGGGATACCCGTGGGCGTGAAGGCGGGTTCACGCTACCTTGCCGTTGCTGAACAAGCCGTGGCGACATCGCAGAATATTCATGTTTGTGATTGGAGACTGCGCTGCATCCCGGGCCATGCCCGCCCCGTCACACTTTGCTGAAAGGAGAAACAAAAATGATCAAGCGCATGACCGGACTCGCTGTGCTCGCCCTCGTTGCCGCAGGTTCCTTCGCCGCCCCCGCCGCCCATGCGGACGACGCCGGCCTGAAATGCCATATGCGGTTCAACCTGAAGGGTTGGTCGGCCATCTACAAGCACGCTGAAGGTTCCGGCTCCCTCCGCTGTGACGATGGACGCACGGCCACGGTGAAGCTGGAGATCACCGGTGGCGGCCTGACGGCCGGTAAGTGGCGCATCAACGATGGCAAGGGCGAGATCAGCAACGTCCACAGCATCAATGAAGTATTCGGCGATTACATCACCGCCAACGCCGATGCCGGCGTGGTCAAGAGCGCAGGCGCCCAGGTACTGTCCAAGGGCACCGTCTCGCTGGCGCTCAGCGGCACGGGCGAGGGCGTCAACCTTGGCGTGGATGTGGGTAAGCTCACCATCTCCCGGGTCAAGTAAAATGTCTCTGTAAGCAGGGGCCAGCTGGCCCGGTCTGTGCCTTCGGGAGGCGCCCTCAGGTGGGCGCCTTTCTTTTTCCCGGCGTACACTTGCGCCGATAACCAACCCCGAGGGCTCCCCATGCGTCGCTTCCGCCTCTCCACCCTTTCTCTATCGGCGATCTGCCTGTTCCTGCTGGCCGCCGTCATGCCGGCATTCGCCGCCGCGCCCACCGTCGGTTCCCAGGCGCCAGACTTCCACCTGCAGGACCAGAAGGGCGACTGGCATACGCTTGAGACCCACAAGGGCCAGTGGCTGGTGCTCTACTTCTACCCGAAGGATTTCACCTCCGGCTGCACCACCGAGGTCTGCACCTTCCGCGATGACATCGCCAAGCTGCACAAGGCCGGCGCTACGGTGCTCGGCGTGAGCGTGGACGATGTGAAATCCCACTCGGAATTCGCCGCCAAGTACCACGTGCCGTTCCCGCTGCTGGCCGATTCGGAGAAGAAGACCGCCACCAGCTACGACGTGCTGGCCAACCACCTTGGCATGCAGTACGCCCGCCGCGAGACCTTCCTGATCGACCCGACCGGCAAGATCGTGAAGATCTACAAGGACGTCGATCCTGAGAAGAACTCAGGCCAGGTCCTGGCCGACCTCGATGCCATGAAGGCTGGCAAGGCCTGATGGCAAGGGTCGTCGGCTGGCGGATCGCCGCCTGGCTGATCGTCCTGGTCGCTGGCGTCGGCGCGTTCTTTTACGCGCGCGACGCCATCGGCGTCTCGCTCGCCTTGCGCGATGGCGCAACGGGCGTGGGCACGCCGGCCGCGCAGGCCCAGCTCGGCTGGGACATCGTTTCTTTCATTGCCGCCGCGGCCCTGGCCGTGCTGGCGGTTTTGGTCTTGCGCGGCAAGCGCCGCGCCGTATTGCCGCTGCGAATGGTATGCCTGCTGGTGGCGATCTGGGCGGCTACCGGCGTGTTTTCGATGTGGCGGGCCGTTGCCCAGGTACGCGAAGGACTTGCCGTGGCACTGGCCACCCCCGATGCGTCGGGCGATCTCGCCAGCGCCGTGGGACCGATCCTCACCTACATGTATGTATCGCTCGGTCTTAGGATCCTGGTGATTCCGGTGCTTGGCTGGGTGGCTTGGCGCCTGGGCAGGGCGGACGTAGCCCAGGCTGCCTGAAGGCCGCTTGCAGGCGCCGGTTCAGCTGCCATGCGGTCGGCGCGCCCGACGATACGCGCCATTATCGTTTTGGTTTAGATCCATGCGCATCTTCCTGGCGTTTGCCTTCCTGTTTGCTTCCTCCGCCGTCGTGGCCCAGGACCTGGCGACCGCGTGCCACGCCAGCAGCAGCTACGACCTCACAGTGCGCTCGCGTGGCATCTTGTTCGACCGCCCGCAACCCGCGCCGCGCCAGGTGGGCCTGGATGATGGCTCAGTGGTGGTCGACGGCCGTACGGTAGCCCTTCGTCCCGACATCCAGGACCAGGCGGCGCTGTTCGAACGCCAGCTTCGCGCGCTGGTGCCGCGCCTGCGCGCGGTGGCCGATGCAGGGGTGGACAGTGCCGCGCGCGCCGTGCGCGAGGAAGTGGCTAGAAGTGCCCCGGCGGCCTTGCAGGATGGTGAATTCGATCGAAAGCTCAGTGGCCATGTCGCGGATCTGCACGGTCGCATCGCCCGCAGCAACAGCACGCACGACTGGCAGGGCGATGCCTTCGAAAACTACGCCAATGGCATGGTTTCCGATCTTGCTCCCCTGGTAGCTGCGAGCCTCACTTCCGATGCCGTGGACCTGGCGATGAACGGCGACCTGGCCGGTGCCGCTGATCTTCGCGACCGCGCGTCGTCCTTGAGCACAGGCCTGGAAGCCCGGGTCCAAATGCGGGTAAACCGTGAACTCCGCCCCAAGGTGCAGGCTCTGTGTCCTGACATTCGCCGCCTGGCGGAGCTTTCCGAAGGACTGACCGACGATCATGGCCGTCCCCTGAACCTGCTCCAGATCGCGCCTTAGCGGGAACGCCACGTAAATGCTCCCGGGGCTTCCCGGGGCTGGTTTAGGCACGGGTAAGGGCCATGACGCTAGTTTGTGCACCGTCATGGACCGCACCGTCATCCGTTCGTTGTCCCAGCTCCTGCGCCGCGCCAGCGACGATCGCGAGCTGTACCTGAAGGCGGCGTCGATGGTTTCCGAGCCTGGACTGCGCGCCGTATTCACCGAAATCGCCGCCGCCCTGGCCGCCACCGTAGGCGAGTTGCGCCGCGAGATCGAAACCCGGGGTGGCACCGTTCCTGCCGATGTGAGCCTGGCCGGTCGCCAACGGGCGCGTATGGCCGCATGGCGCATGCGCCTGGCCGGCAACGCCGACAATGCCGGGATCGCCCTGTTGGAACGGGCTGAAAATCGCCTGTTGCGCCATTTCGAAGCGGCTGCTGAAAACGACCCCTCGCTTGCGGCACTCGCCAGCCGTCTCCTGCCGAGGTTGCGCGCCGTCCACCTGGACATGGCCACGCTCGTCCACGGTTTGCGCGGTTGAGGGTATTTATCCGGCGAGCTCAGGCTTCGGGGATATCCTTGGTCCATTCGTCGATTTCATCCAGCAGCGCGCGAAGGTTCACGCCGAAGGTGGCGAAGGCTTCGTGTGCCGCGGCGGGCTCCAGCGAATCGATGATCTGTTCCAGCACATCGCCACGGTCGGTGAGGGGCGTGTTGCCGAAAACGTGCATGCCGCCAACCGTCCTGTGCAGCCACAGGCGAAGTTCGGCGAGGGTCGACGTTTCGAGCGTGTCCATGACGGTGGTGAGTTCCGAACGCGTCACCCGGGAGAATTCCCGGGCAATCCGCGCGGCGACAGCATCGGAGCCGAAGTTCTCCCGCAGCAAGTCGTAGTCGAGCATCGTCGGCGGTGGTGATGCGGTTTCCGGCAGCCACGTGTCGAGCATCCTGCGCAGGTCCGCCAGTTTCGCCGGTTTGGCGATGAAGCCGTCCATGCCCGCCGAGCGACAGCGCAGCACTTCCTCGGGCTGGGCGTTGGCCGTCATCGCCACGATGGGAAGGTGTCCGCCGATGGCGACCTCTCGTTCACGCCATTGCCGGGCGACCGTGTAACCATCGAACACCGGCATGTGCACGTCCAGGATGACCAGGTCCCAGGGTCTGTTTGTCAGCGCATCCATTGCCTGGCCGCCGTCGTCGACGACCGTGCAGGTTCGACCCAAGCGCGCCAGCTGCGCACGGATCAGTGCCTGGTTGGTGGGATTGTCGTCGGCCACCAGGATCCGCGCGGACGACGAAGGCACCGGCGCCTCGGGCTTGTCCGGCAGGGCCGGCGAGGCCTCGCCCAGCCCCAGGGCAAGCTCGCAAACGTGCGCCAGCAGCGAACTTTTCACTGGGCAGGCGCTCATCAGCAGCATGCCGTCGCGTTGCGAGAAGCCCCGGGGATCGGCCTGGGGGGATACCAGCACGACATTCGCTGGCGGCGACATTTGGCTGCGGGTGGTGAATACAACATCCGCGTGAGTCGCGGAGCCGGGATCGACAAGGCCCATACCCAACGCCTGCAGGCCGTGCGCCAGCGCCTGGGCGGTGAAGGCATCGTCCACGTCGAGGCTGGCTGTCTTTTCCATCAGCAACATGTTGTGCCGATGAAGCAGGTTGATCTTCAACCCGAGCTCGACGCGGACACACGTCCCGGCACCCTGAGTACTTTGTATCTGGATCGTGCCGCCCATCAACTGCACCAGCTGATGACAGATGGAAAGGCCAAGGCCACTGCCGCCGAAACGGCGTCGCGTGGAACCCTCGCCCTGGGTGAAGGGCGCGAACAGGGTAGGCAGGACCTCCGCGGCGATGCCCACGCCGGTGTCGATGATCTCGACGCAGATTCGCTGGCGTTCGCCCGTGGTGTCGTCGGGAGCGACGGTGGCCTGGATCGTCACCGAGCCCACCGACGTGAATTTGATCGCGTTGCCGATAAGGTTCAGCAGAACCTGCCTGACGCGCACATCGTCGGCCAAGACCATCGCCGCAATGCCTGCGTCTATGCTTACGCGCAGATCGATGCCGCGGCCATGTGCCTGGCCGGCGAGCATGCCGACGGTGCGGTCGATCAGCTCGCGCATGTCCACCGGTACGATTTCGAGGCTGAGCCGGCCTGCCTCGATCATGGAAAAATCCAGGACATCATCAAGTACCTGAAGCAGGAGAGTGGCCGAATCGCCTGCCGTCCCAAGCAGGCTTCGCTGCTCTTCGTCCAGGCGGGTGCCTCCGAGGAGTTCCAGCGTGCCCAGCACGCCGTACATGGGCGTGCGTATCTCGTGGCTCATCGTGGCGAGGAAAACGGTTTTCGCCTGTGTGGCAGATTCAGCCTCGTCGCGCGCGGCGGCGAGTGCCAGGCCTTGCTCGTGCGTGACGGTGACGTCCACCCAGTAGCCATCGAACTGCGTGACTCCACCTTGCAGGCGGCGCGGCAGTGCATGGGTGGTGACCCAGCGATCACCGTGTACCCGCACGGTGGTGTGCAACGGTTCGAGCGACTGGACCGAACTATGCACGTGCTCCCGGAGCATCTGGCGGTGTCCAGGCGATACCGTGCGGAATGCGGAAGGCTCATCGCGCAGGAAGGTAGCCGGATCGACGCCAAAGATCGCCTTGGTGTCGCCGTCGACATAGAGGAACGTGATCTCGCCCTGCCGGTCGATGACGAAGCGGAAGACCACGGCGGGCAGGTTGCGCGTGACATCCTGCAGCTGTTGTTCCGAATGACGTCGCCGGCGCACCTCGCGGCGAAGACGCACCCAGGCGAAGATGACCATGGCCAGCGCAATACCGAAGATCAATACGATCGGCCAGGTTTTTTGCCATACGGCGGACCAGGAACCACCCCACGTGTAGTTCACCGATAGCCACGTATTGCGGATCTGGGCGGCCCCGCGAGCATCCACGCGGTCGATCGAACGATTGATCAGCGGCACCAGCCTGGCGTAGTCGCGGCGCACCGCGAAAGCCAGAGGCTCGGTCAGGGCGGTGGGTGCGCCCACGCGAAGATGCGGAAAGCGCGAACGGATGAAGAGATCGACCGAAGCGAGATTGCCGACCACGGCGTCGACCTTGCCTCGGTTGAGCAACTCAAGCGCTTGGGCACCGTCGTGGGTGGTGACCGTGTGCACGGGGCGGGGCGCGTCGGCGAGCATCCGCAGCACCGCTTCCCGGTCGGTGTCCGCAGCCACCCGCTCGCCCGCCAGGTCTGTAAGGCCGGCGATGCTGGGGGTGTCCTGGCGCGTGGCGATCACCAGTGGGAACTCGATGTATGGCTGGCTGAAGACCAGGTCTTTCCCGGCGCGTCCACCGGGATTGAAGGCGAGGACGATGTCGACCTGCCCCTGGTCGAGCATCTTGCGCGTGGCGCTGAGATCGCCGCTGCGCACGTAACGGACCTTCAGGCCAAGGTCGTGCACCACGTGCTGGAAATAATCCGCTGAGATGCCCTCTGGAAGGCCGTCGCTGTTTGCGCTCACGAACGGCGCGAAAGCGTCGTCGTAAGTGACATTGAGCACGGGCAGTGCATCGAGCCAGGCGCGTTCGGCGACGGAAACGGGCATCCGGCTGGGACTTGCATCGTCCGCGTGCAGGGAACAGCCGGCGAAGATCAAGAGACCGGCGACGACACGCGACAGGTACGGGCGAAGCCGTGTCATGAGGTTTTCCTCGGGTTTACTTGCTGTATCCTGCCCTAAAGCGCAACCAGTACGGGATGACGACGGGTGCTGATACGGACATGAGCGAGCAGGGCACTTCCAGTGCCACTCGGGTGATTATCGCAGATGATCATCCAGTGGTGATCCTCGGCGCACGCGCCGCACTCGACCAGGCGGGCGACATGCTCGTTGTCGGCGAAGCCGCCGACGGCGATCGGCTCATGGCATTGCTCGCCAGCAAGCCCTGCGATGTCCTGGTCACCGATTTCTCCATGCCCGCAGGTCGTCATGGCGACGGTTTGCAATTGCTCGATGTGATCCGTCGCCGGTATCCGCGATTGCCCGTGGCGGTGCTCACCATGGTCAATAACATTGGCGTGCTTCGCGCCATGCAGGCCCGTGGCGCCCTTGGCCTGTGTGACAAGCGCGCTCCGATGCGAGAGTTACCTGCCGCGATCCGCAGCGTCGCTGCCGGGCGCACTTATATCAGCGATTCCATCCGCCAGCAGTTCTCGACGGCTGATGCATCCAGCGCCGACGGCACGGCGCCGATAAGGTTGTCGGCGCGCGAGATGGAAGTGGTGCGCCTTTACGTGGGCGGCCTGTCGCTTACACAAATTGCCGATCGGCTCAGTCGCAGCGTGAAAACGGTTAGCCGGCAGAAGCGTGACGCCATGCGCAAGCTTGGCATCGACCACGATAGCCTGCTGGCCGATTACGCCCGCGAACACGGGCTGGCATGAGTATTCGGTCCAGTCTTTCATGACGATGTCCATCAAGCCCAACCCGCAGGCTACCGGTATCCACTTCGAAGCCGGGCGCATGCTCGCCGCGCGCGAGCGCTCCTGGGTCGCCCTGCGCGAGATCGCCCGGCGCATCATGCCGGGCATGACCGAGCCTGAGGCCCAGGTGCTTGCCGGCGAAGTCCTGGCCGACGCCGGCATGCAACGCATCTGGCATCCATCGTTGATCCGCTTCGGTGCCAACACGCTCAAAACCTACCGCCAGCCGTCAGTGCCCGATACCCGACTGGGCGAGCACGACATCTTCTTCGTCGACCTGGGGCCGGTGTTCGATGGCCACGAAGGGGATGTCGGCGATACCTTCGTGCTCGGTGACGACCCACTGATGCATGCCTGCGCGACCGCAGCCCGCGAGCTCTACACGAGCGTCGCGGCCTGCTGGCGCGAGGGTGGCCGGAGCGGCCAGGGGCTCTACGAGTTCGCCACGGCCCAGGCCCAGGCCATGGGCTGGCGGCTCAACCATGCCGCCAAGGGCCACCGGGTGGGGGATTTCCCGCATGCGGTGCACAAGGCCGGCAACCTGGGCGACTTCGATGCCGAGCCCGTCCCGGGCTTGTGGGTACTGGAAATCCAGATCGCCCATCCCGACCGGCCCATCGGCGCCTTCTTCGAAGACCTCCTGGTGCAGTGACCTTCGGCAGGGTGTGACAACCGGCCCATGCAGCGGCGGTCGCGGGGGACTAAACCTTCTTCCGTCGTACGGCATCCAAACCGGCAACAAACCCAAGGGAGTGCACCACCATGCGCCTGACCATCGTTGCCCTCGCCTGCGTCTTGGGTCTGGCCAGCCTGTCTGTCTCCGCCCGCGGCATCCATGTCAACAACGACGGCTGCGGGGTCGATTACAAGACGGATTTCGACGTGAGCGTCGCCCGCAATGGCATTGACTTCACCCGTGCCGACGGCACGCCGGCAAAGGTGTTCATGCACGACGGCCATCTCACCGTCGATGGTCGTGATGTCCATGTCACCGACGCCGACGCCCGTCGGCTTAGCGATTACGAAGACGCCGTCCGCGCCCTCGTGCCGGAAATCGCGGCCATCGCCCGCGAAGGCATCGATATCGGTTATTCGGCGATGACCACGGTGGCGGCCACGTTCGTGCAGGACGGCGAGGATCGCCGCAGCATGCTTGCCAAACTCGAACGCAACCACGCCCGTGCGCTGGCCCGGCTGGACGAAAGCATCGGGGCAGGCCGCTGGCGCCAGCACGAAGTGGATGACCTGGTCGAATCCGCCGTGGGCGATTCGGTCTCCGAAGTGGTGGGATCGGTCACCGGCAGTGCCGTCAGTGCCGCCCTTAGTGGCGACTCGGCCAAGATAGCCGCCCTGGAGGCCCGGGCCGATTCGCTGGACAAGGCCATCGATCGCGAAGTGAACTCGCGGGCGGACAAGCTCGGTGAACGCGCCCTGGGCCTGTGCCCGCGCCTGGCCAGCCTGGATCACCTGCAGAAGTCGTGGGGCATCCACCTGGCCGATGGTTCGCGGTTGGTGCTGATGACGGCAACGCCAGCACCAAAGAAGGATTTAGCCGACAAATAAAGTCGATAGCACCCCTGCGGGCAGGATGCCCGCCTTTTTTCTTGCCGATCCCCGGCCCGGCCGCCGATGCCGATGCGCTGGAAACCCGCGCTTGCCGGCGGCGGGAAATCCCCCTGATGTGTCCGCAAAGCTGAAAAAACGCCGCATACGGGGCCGCATGGGGCGCCAAGCCCGACGGTTCGGATTATCATTGGCCGGTTGCCCCGCCCGCGGGGCCTCTCCCCATCCCCTCGTCGGCCGTTTTTCGTTACCTCGCGTCGGCGCAAGCATTCAGGAGGTTTCATGGCCGACGTCAAAGAAGCGCGCGTCCCCGATATTGGGAATTTCGACGGCGTTCCCGTCATCGAAGTGCTGGTCAAGGCCGGTGACCGCGTGGAAAAGGACCAGAGCTTGGTCACGCTCGAATCGGACAAGGCCACCATGGAAGTGCCCACGCCCTTCGCAGGCACCGTCCGCGAAGTGAAGGTCAAGGTAGGCGACGAAGTGGCTGAAGGCGCTGTCATCGCCATGATCGAAGCCGATGGCGAGGCCAGCGGTGATGCTGCCCAGGCCGGTAAGAAGCCCGCGGAGCCCAGCCCGCCGGAAGCTGCAACCCAGGCCCCGGCCGCCAAGGCTGCGCCAGCCCGCGCCGCGGAACCGGCAAAGTCCGAACCTGCACCGAAGAAATCATCCGGCGGCGCGCAGGAAGTCCGCGTTCCGGACATCGGCAATTTCGATGGCGTGCCGGTGATCGAAGTGCTGGTCAAGGTCGGCGACCACGTCGAGAAAGACCAGTCCCTGCTTACGCTTGAATCGGACAAGGCCACCATGGAAGTCCCGGCGCCGTTCGCGGGCACCGTGAAGGAAGTGAAGGTGAAGGTGGGCGACGAGGTCGGCAAAGACGCGGTGATCGCCGTGGTCGAGGCCGACGGCGATACCGGCCAGGCGCCGGCCACGACACCGCAAGCCACCGAACCGAAAGCCGAAGCGAAGCCCGAGGCCGCTCCCGCCGCATCCGAGGCGGCCCGGAGCCCGGCCGATACCAGGGCCGCCGAAGGCGCCTCGACCAGCGCCGGTGGCCCGCGCACGCCGCCGGTGGCATTCGACGCCAGCACGATCATGCCGGACCACGCTCCCTATGCCAGTCCCGCCGTGCGGGCCTTCGCCCGCGAACTGGGCGTGGAGATTGATCAGGTCCAGGGCAGTGGCCGTGGCGGCCGCATCCAGCGTGAAGACGTACAGTCCTGGGTCAAGCACGCGCTCGCCTCGGGCGCCAAGCCCACCGCGGGCGGCACCGTGGCAGCCGGTGGTGGATTGAACCTCTTGCCGTGGCCGAAGATCGACTTCGCCAAATTCGGTGAGATCGAAGAGAAACCCCTGACGCGCATCCAGAAGATTTCCGGCGCCAATCTCGCTCGCAACTGGGCGATGATTCCGCACGTCACCCAGCACGAAGATGCCGACATCACCGAGCTTGAGGCTTTCCGCAAGAAGCTCGGCGAGGAAAACAAGGATCTGAAGATCACCCCGCTGGTGTTCCAGATCAAGGCGGTGGTCGCGGCACTGAAGAAATACCCCACGTTCAATGCATCGCTGGACGTCACCGGCGAAAAGCTCACGTTGAAGAAGTACTTCCATATCGGCATTGCGGTGGACACGCCCGATGGCCTGGTGGTGCCGGTGATCCGCGACGCAGACAAGAAAGGCCTGCTGGACCTCGCCGCCGAACTGGGCGAGCTGTCGAAGAAGGCGCGCGAGAAGAAACTCGGCCCGGCCGACATGTCCGGTGGCTGTTTCTCGATCTCGTCGCTGGGCGGTATTGGCGGCACCTCGTTTACGCCGATCGTCAATGCGCCGGAAGTGGCCATCCTGGGTGTTTCGAAAGCGCAGATGAAACCGGTGTGGAACGGCAAGGAATTCACCCCGCGCCTGATGCTTCCGTTGTCGCTTTCCTATGATCACCGCGTGGTCGATGGCGCGCTCGCCGCGCGTTTCGCGACCTTCCTGGCCAGCCAGCTCGGCGACATCCGTCGCCTGCTGCTTTAACGGGAAGCGCCACGATGCCCAAGACGATTGAACTGAAGGTCCCGGATCTCGGCGGTTCGCACGATGTGCCGGTCATCGAGATCCTGGTGCAGGCCGGCGACACCATCACCAGGGAACAGAGCCTGGTAACGCTCGAATCGGACAAGGCCACCATGGACGTCCCCGCCAGCGACGGCGGCAAGGTTACCGAGGTCAAGGTGAAGATAGGCCAGGAGGTCAATCCCGGCGATGTCCTGGCCGTGATCGAGGTCGTTGATGCCGCTTCCGTTGAGTCGAGCGCGGAAAAGCAGGCAGGTACCGCTGCTTCGACCAGCACAGCTCCTGCCGCGCCGTCGGCTTCCGAAGCATCCGCGCCCTCGAGGCCCGCTGCACAGCCGGCCACGCAGGGCGTACCGCAGCAGAAGACCGATCCAGCGCAGGGGCCGGAAAAGCAGGCACCGGCTCCGCAGGCCGCCGCCGAGACCGGCCGCAAGGCCGACATCGAATGCAAGGTGGTGGTGCTCGGCTCCGGTCCCGGCGGCTATAGCGCCGCGTTCCGCGCCGCCGACCTTGGCCTGGACACTGTCCTGGTCGAGCGTTACGACACCCTGGGCGGTGTCTGCCTCAACGTCGGCTGCATTCCTTCCAAGGCATTGCTCCATGCAGCCGCGGTGATCGAAGAAGCCGGTGCCATGGCGGCACACGGCATCAGCTTCGGTGCGCCGAAGATCGACCTGGACAAGCTCCGGGATTTCAAGATCAAGGTGGTGGGCAAACTCACCGGTGGCCTTGCCAGCATGGGCAAGCAACGCAAGGTCAAGGTGGTAACCGGCACCGGCACGTTTGTGTCCCCGCACGAGATGGAAGTGCAGGGCAAGGACGGCAAGCAACTCATTCGCTTCGAGCACGCCATCATTGCCGCCGGATCGCAGTCGGTGAAGCTGCCGTCGTTCCCCTGGGACGACGAACGCGTCATCGACTCCACCGGCGCGCTGGAGCTGCGCGATGTGCCCAAGACATTGCTGGTGGTCGGCGGCGGCATCATCGGCCTGGAAATGGCCACGGTGTATGCATCACTGGGCAGTGAAGTGACCGTGGTGGAACTGGCCGACCAGCTCATGCCCGGCGCCGACCTCGACCTCGTCAAGCCGTTGCAGACGCGTATCGCCAAGCGCTACAAGGGCATCCACCTGAAAACAAAGGTGGTGGAAGCCAAGGCGGGCAAGAAGGGCATCGACGTTACCTTCGAGGGTGATTCCATCCCTGAAACCAAAACCTTTGATCGCGTGCTGGTGTCGGTGGGACGTTCGCCCAACGGCGGGCGCATCGGCGCGGACAAGGCCGGCGTGGCGGTGAGCGACCGCGGTTTCATCGCGGTCGATAAGCAGATGCGCACCAATGTGCCGCACATCCACGCCATCGGCGACCTCGTCGGCCAGCCGATGCTGGCGCACAAGGCGGTGCACGAGGCGCACGTCGCTGCCGAGGCGATTGCAGGTGAGAAGAGCTTCTTCGACGCCCGCGTGGTGCCTTCGGTGGCATATACCGATCCGGAGATTGCCTGGGTCGGTGTGACCGAGCGCGAAGCGAAGGAGAAAGGCCTGAAGGTCGGCGTGGGCAAATTCCCCTGGGTGGCCTCGGGTCGCGCGATAGGCATCGATCGCACCGAGGGCTTCACCAAGCTGATCTTCGACGAGGAAACCCATCGCATCGTTGGTGCCGGCATCGTCGGCGTGCATGCGGGCGACCTCATCTCGGAACTGGCGCTGGCCATCGAGATGGGTGCCGAAGCTTCCGATATCGCCAAGACCATCCATCCGCATCCGACCCTGGGCGAATCGGTGGGCATGGCCGCAGAAGTTTACGAAGGCACGATTACCGACCTCTACATCCCGAAGAAGAAGCCATCGGCGACATGATGTAACGGTTTATGGCATGGTCGCACCCATGCCATCACCCGTACCTACTGGACCTTATGTCCGCCGCCTGGGAATTTGGGACGCCGCCGCGATCGTTATCGGCGGCGTCATCGGCGCCGGCATCTTCCGCACGCCGGCTTCCGTCGCCGGGCGCACCGACTCCACCACAGGCCTCATCGTGCTGTGGGCGCTGGGCGGCCTACTTACCCTTGCGGGTGTCTTAAGCTACGCCGAGCTCGGCGCGCGGCGACCGCAGGCGGGCGGTACCTACATCTACCTGCGCGAAGCCTTCGGCAAGTTGCCGGCGTTCCTGTTCGGCTGGACGATGGCGCTGATCAACTACCCCGGCAGCATCGCCGCGGTCGCCACCACCTTCGCCGACTACGTCTGCTCGGCCCTTGGGCTGCCACTGACATGGGTCAAGCCGCTGGCCGTCGGTGCCATCGCCTTCCTGGTGATGGTGAACCTCCGCGGCATCCGCGCCGGCGCCTGGGTGCAGAACATCTTCACCGTGCTCAAGCTCGGCGTCATCGCCATGCTGATCGTGGTCGGCCTGGTGCTGGCCTTCGGACATGGCGCGCCGCCGCCGCCCGCGCCGCCGCTGCCGACTACCTCGCCATTTGCGCTGATAGGCGCCCTGCTGCCGGTATTGTTTGCCTACGGTGGTTTTCACTACCTCAACGACCTGGCCGGCGAAGTGCGCGATCCCCAGCGCGTGTTGCCGCGGGCGCTGGGCCTGGGCATGGGCGCGGTGGCGCTGTGCTATGTGCTGGTGAACATCGCGTATCTGGCGGGTCTGGGCCATGCGGGCCTCGCCGCCAGCCAGGCGCCAGCGGCCGACCTGATGGAAAGATTGTTCGGCCCCACGGGCCGCACGGTGATCGCCGTTGGCATCGCCTGTTCCACCTTCGGCTACTGCAGCATCGCCATTGCCGGTGGTGCCCGCGTGCTGCAGGTGATGAGCGCCGACGGCATGTTCTTCCGCGCCGTCGGCAGGGTGGACATGCGCACGCATGCGCCTCAGGTGGCGCTGTCAGTGCTGGGCCTGTGGGCGGTTATCCTGATCCTCTCGGGAAGCTTCGACGCCCTGCTGGACTACACCACTGTCGGTGAATGGCTTAGCCATGCCGCGGGCATCGCCACCGTGTTCTGGTACCGGCGCATGTTGAAAGACGAACCCTCGCCGTATCGCGTGCCCGGTTATCCATGGGTGCCGCTGGCTTTCGTGGTCACGGTGGTCTGCGTGATCCTGGCCACGGCGATCGACACACCGGCCAATGCCGGCATGAGCCTGCTGATCATCGCCCTCGGCGTACCGGTCTATTACGCGTGGCGCTGGCGCGAAAGCCGCGGCGCGGCGGGCGTACCTCCTCCGTAAAGGCTTCAGAATGTTTCCTGTGCGATCGACCTTCCATGGCCTTCTCAAGAGCATGGTCGCAGTAACGGCCTTCGTCGCGGCATCATCCGGAGCTGCGCCGGCGATGGCAGCGGTTGCCGCCGTTAAATCTCCCGCGACTTCCCCGATGGTTGTCGGTGATGTCGCCCACGCCAATGATGGCCTGCACATCACCACGCAGGGAGCGACCCTCGATCCAACGCCGCGTCCCGTGGCCGGTGGCGCGACGATGGCCGCGCTCACCTTCGCCCCCGGTGCAAAGCCCGGGATAACACTCCAGCCTTCATCGGGCCACTGGACGTGGCCGATGGGCGAGTTGCACATGCATCTGCAGAACGGCATGGCCTGGCCGGTAACGCTGGCCGTTGAAGTGCACAGTGACCGCGGCACGCTGCATGCCGTCGTGGCGTTGCCGCCCGGACCGCCGATGACACTGGCCATTCCCCTGAAAGCCACCACGCCGCGCGCCTTCGGCATGCAGGTGGGGCCGCCGATGCCATGGCACGACACCATTGTCGCCACCACCGTCGATGGCAGCTTCAATCCGGGTTCGGTCATTGCCCTGCACGTATCGATGCCCTCGCCCAATGCGCCGCAGGTGGTGTTGTTCGGCGCCGTGTCCGTTGCCGCGGGCACGCCGGCGCTCGATGCCGCCTACACCGGGATCGTCGATGCGTATGGGCAATACACACGCTCGACATGGCCTGAAAAAATCGCCGACGACGCGGCGTTGAAGAAAGCATCGCTTCATGCCGATCCCGCTACGCCCGCGATTTCCGGCTATGGAGGCGTGGCGCGCCCGGGCCTGAAGGCCACCGGTTGGTTCAGCCTGGCCAAAGTGCAGGGCGCCTGGACCCTGGTCACGCCCGACGGCAAGGCGTTCTTCTCACTCGGCGTCAATGCCGTGGCCATCGACGGCGGCATGACCTACGTCGAGGGCCGCAAGACGATGTTTGAGAACCTGCCGGCGGCGAATGGGCCGCTGGGCAGGTTCTATGGCAAGGGCGACGACCGCAGCGACAACGGCTCGCAACGCGACAACGGCATGAACCACGGCCAATGGTTCGATTTCTACCGGGCCAACCTGCAACGCACGTATGGCGATGCGTGGCCAAAACAGTGGGCAAAGGTGACCTTGGATCGACTGCGCGGCTGGGGCTTCAACACGTTGGGGAACTGGAGCGATCCATCGCTGTTTGCGACCCATCGCATCGCCTACACCGTGCCGGTGCTGATCGATGGCGACTTCGCCACCGTGTCCACCGGCTACGACTATTGGGGCCGCATGCCCGATCCCTTCGATCCGAAGTTCGTTGCTGCTGCCACTGTCGCCGTGACCAACGCCAGCAAAGGCGTGCGCGACGACCCATGGCTTCTTGGCTACTTTGCCGACAACGAACTGGCATGGGCTGGACGTGGCCCGCAGGGCCGCTGGGGCCTGGTCACCGGTACCCTGCAACGGGGCCCGGATAGTCCCGCCAAGCAAGCCTTCGTTGCCTCATTGCGGAAGAAATACGGCGATGCCGGCAAGCTCGCCGCTGCCTGGGGTGTAACGCTGCAAAGCTGGGACCGGTTATTGGCCCCGGGTTTCCACGCGCCGGTGCCGGCTGAAGCCCACCCGGCCATCGCCGCCGATTACATCGAGTTCCTCACCCTCTATGCCGAAACCTATTTCCGCACCGTCGCCACGGCGCTGAAGAAGGCCGATCCGCACCATCTGTTCCTTGGCGGTCGCCTGGCCGTGCGCACTCCCGAGGTGGAGGCCGCGTGCGCGCGTTACTGCGATGTGGTCAGCATCAATGCCTATGCCGACCTTCCCGAACACGGCCTGGACGTGGCGGCCTTCAAACGCATGGACAAACCGGTGATGGTGACCGAATTCCATTTCGGCTCCTCCGACCGCGGGCCGTTCGGCAATGGCGTGGTGGCCGTGGCCAGCGAGGGCGAGCGAGGCAAAGCCTATGCGCGTTTCGTCGAAGCGGCCAAAGCGAGCGGTGTGATCGTGGGCGCGCACTGGTTCGACTACGCCGACCAGCCGGTGACCGGGCGCATCCTGGATGGTGAGAACAGTCACATCGGCCTGGTCGGCATCACCGATATTCCCTTCGCCGGTTTCGTCCAGGACGTAACGAAGGCCAACCGGCGCGCGGCCGGGCAATGAACGCCGGTTAGCGCGAGGCGAGGATCGTGCCCAGTATCAGGGCCAGGACAGTCACCGCCGCCACCGCCATGCAGGCGCTGGTGATTCGCACGCGGCGCGCGTCCACGCGCGGCACCAGGCGCCACACCAGCAGCACGCCGACCAGCATGTCCACGATCAGCGCGCCGCGCATCCACGGCGAGGCGAACAGGGCGTAGCCCGCGGCCGGCGAACTCTTCTGCGCCAGCAGCACCAGGCCCGCCGTGGCTACGCCGAATAGCGTCCACAACAGGCTGGCGAAGTACGCACGGTTGAACACCACCGGCGTCCTTTCCACCATGCGCAGCATGAAGTAGACAAGCAGCGCCGGCACGATGGCAGCCGCACTGGAATAAAGCACCCACCAGATCAGGGCGCTAAGCAGGGTCAGGATGGTTTGCGTCACCAGGTTCTCAATAAGCGATGCCGACGCGCCGGAATACTTTGCTCATCAGCCATGCGGGGCCGATCAACAAGTACTGGATGTCGGTGAAGAAAGATGGGCGGCGGCCTTCGATGTGATGGCCGATGAACTGGCCGATCCAGGCCGCCACGAACACCGCCAGGGCCAGCCAGCCGAGGTTGGCCGGCCCCAGGATGCGGTACAGCCCCTCGGTGATGAGCGACATCAACACGAACACCGCGGCCATGGCCAGGCCAATGCCGCGTGACAGGCGGAAGTAATAGAAGGCGAAGGCCAGGAACATCGCCATCACCGAGAAGAAGCCTGGCCGTCCGAGCCACTGTGGTACCGGCACGATCCACAGGAAGGCAATCGCGCACCAGGTGATCGCCGGCACGCAGATCCAGTGGATCGTGCGGTTGGTCGGGTTCTGATGGTCGGCGGCGTAGTTGCCGAACCAGGTATTCGCGTCACGCATGGCCTTTCCCCTTGCCGTGTGGTCAGTCGATATGGATACCGGCCAGTCGTTCCAGCGCCTCGGCGTACTTGGCCGCGGTACCGGCAATGACATCGGCGGGAATCCGCGGGCCTGGCGCTGTCTTGTTCCAGCCGAGAGTTTCCAGGTAGTCGCGGACATACTGCTTGTCGTAGCTGGGTGGGCTGATGCCCACCGAATAGTGTTCGGCCGGCCAGAAGCGCGACGAATCCGGCGTGAGCATCTCGTCCATCACGTACAGCGTGCCATTTTCATCGGTGCCGAATTCAAACTTGGTATCGGCGATGATGATGCCGCGTTCAGCGGCATAAGTGGCGGCAAAGCGATACAGGGCGAGGGTGGCGTCGCGCACCTTGCCTGCCAGTTCCGCGCCTACCGTATTCACCACGTGCTCGAAGCTCACATTCTCGTCGTGGTCGCCCACGGCAGCCTTGCTCGACGGGGTGAAGATCGGCTCGGGCAACTGCTGGGCCTGCTGCAAGCCTGCTGGCAGGGCGATGCCGCACACGGCGCCGGTGGCCTGGTAATCCTTCCAGCCCGAGCCGATGAGGTAGCCGCGGGCAATGGCCTCCACCGGTACTGGCTTCAGCCGCCGGGTGACCACCGCGCGGCGGCGATAGAGCTCCAGGTCCGCCGCAGGGGGCAGTACCTCTTGCACGGGCGTGCCGGTGAGATGGTTGGGGATGATATGGGCTGTTTTGTCGAACCAGAAGTTGGAGATCTGCGTGAGCATCTCGCCCTTGCCGGGGATCGGATCGGGCAACACCACATCGAAAGCCGACAAGCGATCGGTGGCCACCATCAGCAGGCGGTTGCCGGGCAGGGCGATCACGTCGCGGACCTTGCCGCGGTGGACCAGCTCAAGGCCAGGCAGGTCGGATTGCAGCAGGGTGGTCGGCACGACGTCGGGCTCCGGGGCTGAAAAAGGTGCGGCGTCCATTGTAGCTGGGCGGTCGCCCGGGGCGGATGGCTGCGGCACTGCTAGAATCTCGTTCTGTCGTCCCCACAACTGATCCATGCGAAACCTCGTCCTCGCGGCGGCCATGCTCGCCGCCCCCGTCCTTGCCCAAGGCGCCACGCCGGTGAAACCGGCGCGCCTGGGCCTGTGCGCGGCCTGCCATGGCGCGGACGGCATGGCGACGATGGCCGGAGTCCCGAACCTGGCCGGCCAGCGTGTGGATTATCTTCGCCAGGCCATGGGCCAGTACCGCGACGGTCGGCGCGACGTTGCCGTGATGCGCGCGGCCCTGGGCCCCCTCTCCGAGGCCGAACTCGACCAGCTGGCGGCCTGGTACGCCGCCCAGTCGCCACAACGCCAGGCCAATCCATGAATTTCACCGGCACCCTGATCGGCGCGCTGATCGGTTTCTTCCTGTTGCACGGCCCGATCGGGGCCGTGATCGGCGGCATGCTCGGCTTTATGTTCGATGCAGGCCGGAACCGGCGCGCGGCGACGCCTGCCGCGGGAGGCTTCATCGGCCCGCTGTACGCCATTCTCGGCGCCGTGGCCAAGGCCGATGGCCGGGTTTCACCCCAAGAGATCGCCGTAGCCGAGCGCCTGATGGGACGCATGAACCTCAATCCCGAGCAGCGCCGCGACGCCATCGAGGCGTTCAACGTGGGGAAATCCGCCGAGTTCAACGTCACCCGCTCCATCGAGCAACTACGCAACTGGGTAGGGAGCCGCCGCGACCACGCCTTCCCGGTGCTCGACGTGGTGATCGAAACCGTGCTGGCCGAAGGTTCTCCCTCCAACGAAAAAATGGCGATCCTGCGCCAGGTGGCCTTTGCCCTGCGCGTGAGCGACATGGAGTTGATGGCCCTGATGGCGATGAAGGGCTATGCCTGGAACCATGCCGGCGGCCGCAGCTCAGGCCAGTACCAGGGTCGCCAGGGGGGCTATGCGCCGCATCGCGTGCCCGAAGGCCCCGATCCCTATGCCATCCTCGGCATTGGTCGCGATGTCGACGACCGGGCGGTCAAGCGGGCCTATCGCAAGCTCATTTCCGACAACCACCCCGACCGCCTGGGCGACCTGCCCGACGACATGCGCCGACGCGCCGAATCGCGCGCCAGCGAGATCAACGCCGCCTACGAGCGGATCAAGACCGAACGCGGCTTCAAGTAACCGTCATCCCGTTAACGAGGCATTCCATGGCCAGGCAGACTCCCGTCATTGCGCCCTCCATCCTTTCCGCCGACTTCGCGCGGCTGGGTCCGGACACCCAGGCCGTGCTCGATGCCGGCGCCGACTGGGTGCACTTCGACGTGATGGACAACCACTACGTTCCGAACCTTTCGATCGGCCCGATGGTGCTTAAATCCCTGCGCAAGTACGGCATCAAGGCGCACATCGACGTGCACCTGATGGTGAGCCCGGTCGACCGCATCGTGCCCGACTTCGCCGAGGCTGGCGCCAGCGGCATCAGCTTCCATCCCGAGGCCACCGACCACGTCGACCGCACCATTGGACTGATCCGCGACCACGGCTGCCAGCCGGGCCTGGTGTTCAATCCGGCAACGCCGCTGTCCTACCTCGACTATGTGCTCGACAAGATCGACCTGATCCTGTTGATGTCGGTGAACCCCGGCTTCGGCGGTCAGAAATTCATTCCATCGGCCTTGCATAAAATTGCCCAGGTGCGGGACATCATCGACCGCAGTGGCCGGCCGATCCGCCTGGAAGTGGATGGCGGCGTGACCGCCGACAATATCGGCGAGATCTTCGCTGCGGGCGCCGACACCTTCGTGGCGGGCTCGGCCGTGTTCAATAGTGCCGATTACGCACAGACGATTGCCCGGATGAAGTCGACGTTCCGTTAATTTCCGCAGCCGTGCGATGAAACAAGCTTCATCCTGTGGTGATTCGCGGGAAGTTACGATAGTGCTGCTCGGGGGAGCATCGCCATCGAGGGCTTGAAGATGAATCCGCTTCGTTCTGTCAGCCTGGCTGCCGTCGTTCTTCCTGCTGTATTGCTTGCCTGCAACGCTGCCGCGTCAGACCGCCCCCAGCCGTTGCCGGGCCAGAAGGCCGAAGTGTCCCAGGCGCTGATGCTTTGCCCATCCTCGCTGGAACGGATCCTGCCGGGCCGTTACTACATGTGCGAGGCACAGCGCGACTTCTGGCTGGGACGCCAGGACCAGTCGATGGAAATGATGCGCGACGCCGCGGCCTGGGGCAGCAAGCAAGCCCAGTACACGCTTGGCATCATGTACTTCAATGGACAGCGTACGCCGGTCAACCGGCCGCTGGGCCTGGCGTGGCTGGCCATCGCCGCCGAACGGCACGATCCGAACTTCGAGCCGGCGTTCATTTCGGCATTCCGCGACGTCACACCCGCCGAGCGCGACCAGGCCAATGAGCTATGGAGGCAGATGTTGCCCAAATACGCCGACCGTGTTGCCGCCAAGCGCGCCCGGACGCGCTATGACCGGGAGATGCGGCCACTGGAGTACGGCATGGACTTTGGCGGACAGCTGTACCTGTCCGGACTCACTTTCGGCGAATTGGGCGGCACGCCAGGGAACTCGATGACCGGCAGCGCCTTCGCGGCCGGGCGCGGCTTGCAAGCGATGGCGGCGAACTACTTCTACGGATGGCACGAAAACGTGACGGTCGGCGACCTCGAGCTCGTGCCCGTCACCGAGGCTGCCCGGCGGATGCCACGCAAGCCCTGAAAAAAAATGGCCCCCTCGCGCACGAGGGGGCCAAACAGCCCGGAAATCTAGACGGGTATCCAGGTCGGATCGGGTTCGGTCATCAGTGCAGTCCCATCAGCAGTCCCAGCAGCAGGGCACCGATCGCCAGGCCCACGCGTAGCGGCTCGAAATTACGCTCAAGTTCGGCGTTGCGGTCCGGGCGGGGTTCCATGGCGGGTCTCAAGTCGTGGCGGCAGGTGTAGTTCACCGCCACCATCGGCCCGGTGGGCGGCGCGGATATGGCAATGTGCGGGCAATGGGTGCCGGTGGCTTGCGCGTTGCGCGGCCACGCGCCACGCTTCACGCCGACCACCTGCCACCCACTATGGAAAGCCCATGGCCCGCAGCATCGCGATCGTCGAGGACGAACCGCTCATCCGCGCCAATTACGTCGAAGCGTTGAATCGCTTCGGCTACGAGGCGCGCGGCTATGGTTCGCGGGGCGATGCTTCCACCGCCTTTGCCATGCGCCTGCCGGAGCTGGTGATCATCGACATCGGCCTGGGCGATGAACCCGAAGGCGGATTCGACCTGTGCCGGGAACTGCGCGCGAAGTCCGCCACCTTGCCGATCATCTTCCTTACCGCCCGGGATTCGGACTTCGACGTGATCTCGGGCCTGCGCCTTGGCGCGGACGATTACCTTTCCAAAGACACCAGCCTGCACCAGCTGGCCGCCCGCATCGCGGCGCTTTTCCGCCGCATCGAGTCGCTCAAGGCGCCGGCATCCAGCGAGACGGTGGTAAGCCACGGGCCTTTGAAGCTGGAGTCCGAGCGGATGCGTGTTACCTGGAACGGTATCGAGATCCCACTGACGGTCACTGAGTTCTGGATGGTGCACACGCTGGTGCGTTTCCCCGGCCATGTGAAAAACCGCGACCAGCTGATGCGCGAGGCAGAGCTGGTGGTGGACGATGCCACCATCACCTCGCACATCAAGCGCATCCGCAAGAAATTCATTGCGCTGGCGCCGGATTTCGACGCCATCGAGACGGTGCACGGCGTGGGTTACCGCTGGCACCCGTGAGCACGCCCCGCCAATGACCCTGCGGCGCAAACTGCTGCTGGTGGCCTTGTGCACATTGGTGCTGCCGCTGGCCGGCTGGCTGTACGTGCGCCAGATGGAATCCCTGCTGCGCGATGGCCAGGCCCAGGCGCTGTCTGCGTCGGCACGCGCGCTGGCGCGGACCCTTGCCGTGCTCGATACCGATCTTCCGTCCGCGCGTGGAGGATGGTATGTGCAGGACACCGCGGTGCCGATTACCGTGGACGGTTATGGCGACGACTGGGCCACGCTAACACCCTGGTCACAGTCCCTGCCGGGTAACGCCAAGCTGATGCTGGCACGCGAGGGTGACTGGCTTTACCTTTTCATCGACGTGCGCACGGCCCATCGCACGCGGCCGGACGTTTTCGACAATGCGGCGCGTCGTGCAGACCACGTGACCCTGCTGCTGGGCCGCGGGGTGGAGCAACGCCGTTACCTGATTGCCTCCGACGCTCCGGGCGCAGTCACGGCCACGAGCATCGACGAGGCCGCCGGCAACCTTCCCGCGCAGTTGCAGGCGCAGTGGCAGGAAGATGGCAGCGGTTATCGCGTGGAACTGCGCATCCCCGCCAGCGTTACCCTCGACCGGCTTGGGGTGGGCGTCTATAGCGCCGCCGCGGGCGGCGATCCGGTGGCGCAGGAAACACGGCCGTTGATGGGTTTTTCACCGTCGACTTCCGCCGAACTCGGTCGCCTGGCGCCGCCGGAAGTACGCGTGCGCCTGCTGGCACCAGGCGCTTGGCTGCTGGCGCAACATGGCAGGCTTGGCTTGACGGACCTGCCGCCGGCGAAGCGGCCGGGATGGTTCGCGTCGCTGGTGTACGCCTCGCTACTGTCACGGCGCCTGGACCCGGCCGCCGAATGGGCCGAGGACGCGCCGCGCGTGGATCTTCCCGAAGTGCGTCAAGCGCTCGGTGGCGCCCCGGCGGTAGCCTGGCGCGCCGGGCAATCGCGCGGCAGCGTGGTGCTTAGCGCCGCCATGCCGGTGGACGTGGAAGGCAGCGTGCGTGGCGTGGTGCTGCTTGAACAGGCCAACCGCGACGTGCCCCTTCTGGCCAACCGCGCCTTGCTTGGGCTCTTCATCATCAGCTTCCTCGCCCTGCTGGTGGCAGGCGGCGTGTTGCTGGCTTTCGCCACCCGCCTCACCCTGCGCCTTCGCCGCCTGCGCGACGCAGCGGAGTTGGCGCAGCAGAACGATGGCCGTCTGGACGGCCGGTTCCCGCTGACCGATGCCAGCGACGAACTGGGCGACCTGGCCCGGAGCTTCGACCAGTTGCTGCAGGTGGTGGGTGGTTACACCGACTACCTGCGCACGCTGGCCTCGAAGTTGTCACATGAACTCAATACGCCGCTGGCGATCGTCAAATCCTCGCTGGACAATCTCGAGCAGGCCGCGCTGCCTCCCGAAGCCGGCCCGTACCTGGCGCGTGCCCGCGACGGCGTGGCGCGCCTGGGTACGCTGGTGCGGGCGATGAGCGAAGCCAGCCGCATGGAGCGGGCCATCGCCGCGGCGGAAGCTGAGGACGTGGATCTTGCCGCCGTGGTGGGCGGCTGCGCGGCGGCCTATCGCGGCCTGGCTGGCGATCGCAGCGTTGAGTGCGTGCTGCCCGAGGGGCCGCTGCGCATGCATGCGGCGCCCGAATTGCTGGCGCAGGCACTGGATAAACTGTTCGACAACGCACTGTCGTTCACGCCGCCGGGCGGCTGGTTGCGCGTGAGCCTGCGGGAGGTCCCCGATGGCGCGCAGATCGAGGTGGCCAACCAGGGTCCACCACTGCCTGAAGCCATGCAGGGCCGCCTGTTCGATTCCCTGGTGAGCCTGCGCGACAGGGCCACACCCGGTGATGCCCCGCACCTGGGCCTGGGGCTGTACGTGGTACGGCTGGTGGCCGAGCGCCACGATGGCAGCGCCAGTGCGCACAATCTTGCCGATGGCTCGGGCGTGGCCTTTGTGCTGCATGTGCGTCCGATGACACGTCACCGACTGTAATCTGCCGCTACAATCGAACGTCTTTGACGCGCGGATGCGAACGACGTGATCTCCCGTGACGAATTCGATGCACTGGCGGCCCAGGGCCACACGCGCATCCCCCTGGTACGCGAGGTCTTCTCCGACCTGGACACCCCGCTGTCGGTTTACCTGAAGCTTGCCGACGGGCCATACACCTTTCTGTTCGAATCGGTCGAAGGCGGCGCCACCTGGGGTCGTTATTCGATGATCGGCCTGCCGGCGCGGCGTGTGTATCGGCTGCGCGGGCACACACTGGAAGTGGAAGAAAGCGGTGAGGTGGTGGAAACCCGCACCCTGGCCGATCCCCTGGCGGAAATCGAAAAGCTCCGCGCCCAGTACGACGTCCCCAGGCTGCCGGGCTTGCCCGCCTTCACCGGCGGCCTGGTGGGCTATTTCGGTTTCGAAACCATCGGCTACATCGAGCCGCGCCTGGCGCAATGGGATAAACCCGATGAACTGGGCACACCCGACGTCTTACTGATGCTGGCCGAGGAGCTGGCGGTTTTTGACAATCTCAAGGGCCGGCTATACCTCATTGTCCACGCCGACCCCTCGCGTCCCCAGGCCTATGCCGAAGGCCAGCGCAGGCTTGATGCGCTGGTCCACCGCCTGCGCCAGGGCGGGGCAGGCTATCCGCAGCCCACGCAGTCCGTGGCGCTGGACGAAAGCGATTTCAAATCGTCATTCACGCGTGGGGAATACGAGGCGATGGTGCGCCGCGCGCAGGAATACATCCGCGCCGGCGACATCTTCCAGGTAGTGCCTTCGCAGCGCCTGTCCGTGGGCTTCCATGCGCGGCCGGTGGACGTCTACCGCGCCCTGCGCGCGATGAATCCTTCGCCGTACATGTACTTCATCGACATCGGCAAGACGCAGATCGTCGGTTCCTCACCGGAGATCCTGGTGCGGCTGCAGGAGGGCAAGGTGGTGCTGCGGCCGATCGCCGGCACCCGGCGGCGTGGCGACGACGAAGCCCACGACAAGGCCCTGGAAGAAGAACTCCTCGCCGATCCGAAGGAACGCGCCGAGCACCTGATGCTGATCGACCTCGGCCGCAACGACGTCGGCCGGGTCAGCCGCACCGGCACGGTGCAGCTGACCGATTCCTTCGTGGTCGAGCGCTATTCGCACGTGATGCACATCGTCTCGCAGGTGGAAGGCCAGGTCGCCGACGGCATGTCGTACATGGATGTCATCAAGGCCACGTTTCCCGCCGGCACCGTCAGCGGTGCACCGAAGATCCGCGCCCTTGAGATCATCCAGGAACTGGAACCCTTCAAGCGCAACATCTACGCCGGGGCCATCGGCTGGCTGGGCTGGTGGGGTGACGGCGATACCTGCATTGCCATCCGCACCGCGGTGATCCAGGAGGGCCGCCTGCATGTGCAGGCCGGCGGCGGCGTGGTATTCGATTCCGACCCCGGCGCCGAGTGGGAGGAAACCATGAACAAGGGACGCGCGCTTTTCCGCGCCGTGGCGCAAGCGGTGGAGGGACTTTGATGAACGAATTCGCCTTGCCGCGCGTGCTTGTCGCCGGTTCGCTGTTCGCGCTGGCCAGTGTCGCCCCTCTGCCCGCGCTGTCGCGTGACGCACCGTCATGGCCCGATTCCCAGCTCACGCGCACGCAGGCGGTGGCGTTGCTGCAGACTTTCAATGCAGACCTGCTGAGCCACCCCAGCGCCACACTCACCCTGGAAGGCTGGTGCGGCGCCCATCACCTGGCCGACCCGGCGAAAATCACTGCCCAGCGCGACCACATCGACAAGCCACTGTCGGCCGAAGACCGGCAGCTGATGGGCATCGGCGCCGATGAGCCGGTGCGCTACCGCCGCGTCAAGCTGGCCTGTGGCGGCCATGTGCTTTCCGAAGCCGATAACTGGTACGTACCAGCACGGCTCACACCACAGATGAACCACATCCTGGACACCACCGACCAGCCCTTCGGGAAGGTTGTTGCCGCACTGCATTTCCGCCGGGAAACGAAGTCGGCGCAAACGCTGTGGCATGCATTGCCCGACGGGTGGGAAACCGCCGCCGCATTGCCGGAGGCGAGCCGGCCGCTGGCGATACCCGACCAGGTACTCCGGCACAAGGCCGTACTCTACGACGGCCAGGGACGACCCTTCAGCCTGGTGGTGGAGACCTATACCCGGGAGCTTTTCGCCTTCCCGGCACCCCCGGGGTCGGCTTTCCCGCGCTAGGGGAGATTCAAGCCTCGTGGGATTTTGCCGATAGAGCAGGCATCGAATCTCCCATGCCTGGGACTGCATGCCATGAGCGACCTCAACTTCCGTCCGTACCAACGTCCGCCGATGACCCGCGGCCTCGATCCGCAGCGCGTGAACTGGCTGTGGCGCCTGGTGTGCGAAGTATCGGGCCTGGACGCCGGCGATGTCGTGGCCGCCCTGCACGCGATGCAGGTGCCCGTGGATCACCAGCGCGTGGCCAGCTGGCTGGCCAATGACTTCGAAGACAATTATTTTCCGCTGACTGTCGCCGAAATGGAGCGGAACCTGCGCTCGGTACTTGCCCTGCGCAAGATGCAGGCGAATGCCAGCGACGAGGCACCCAACGCCGAACAAGCCGACGCCGGGCATCACTACACTCCCGAGCTTGCTTCATTCGAGGCCGTGGAACCGGTGGAACCGGTAGAAGGCGCCGCCACCGCCTGACCATCAACGCAGCTGGCTATCCTTGCTGCCACGCCGGTTGAACAGGCGGGCACCCGGTTCGTCATCGGCTGCCTGCTGACAGGCCACGCACAGGCGAACGCCGGGAACGGCCTTTCGCCGTGCCGCGGGAATCGGCGCGTCACATTCCTCGCATCGCTCAAGGCCAGGGCCACCTTTGAGCTGGCGGCGCGCACGCTCTACCGCGTCGTTCACCGTCGCGTCGATCTGGTCCTGCACCGCGCCATCACCTGCCCAGCCGGTTGCCATGTCGCCTCCGCTTTATTCTTTGCACCAACGGTCCTGATATCGGGGTGAACCGATACGAATCAATCCGTTGCGGCTATCCACGGATAGTACGCCCCTGCCAGTTTGACCTTTCATCCGTGCAGGCGTAACTTACGCCTCGTCGTGGTTTGCATCTCTTCATCAAGATAAAGAGATGTAATTAAAAGGGAAGTCCGGTGCGGCCTCACGGCCCATTCCGGCGCTGCCCCGCAGCGGTGTGTGGAAACGAACTTCGCCACAAGCACTGGCCCAACAAGGGCCGGGAAGCGGCGAACAGTAGGCAAGGCGCGATGCGCCTTTCGTCCACGAGCCCGAAGACCTGCCGCGACCAGGGAGTGATCCCTGTTTTGACCTGGAGCTTCCGCGGGGAGGCGACCGGAGCCATGCGTTGCGGCCCTTCGGCGCCGTGGCGCGTTCCTCCGTGCGATCCCTCGTGTTGATCCGGCTCGCCCGCGGGGGCGAAGGTCGCTGGCGTGGCGGGTGCGTCCTTTTCCAGGGTCGCCTTGCGCGCGGTTCCTTCGTTCCTCTTCATCACGCATGAGAGGAAACGCTACACATGACCAACATTGCCAACCTTGGATTCCCGCGCATGGGCGCCAGGCGAGAGCTCAAGCGAGCGCTGGAAGTCTATTGGGCCGGCGGCGCCGAAGCCGAAGCCCTGCAGGACACCGCACGGGAACTGCGGCATCGCCACTGGACCCTGCAGCGCGACGCCGGCGCCGACATCGTGCCGTGCAACGACTTTTCGCTTTACGACCATGTGCTCGATACCGCCTTCCTGTTCGATGCCATTCCCGAGCGCTATCGCGCCCTCGCCGATGCCGATCCGTTAGCCGGCTACTTCGCCCTGGCCCGCGGCACGCAGAAAGATGGCTTCGACTTGCACGCGCTGGAGATGACCAAGTGGTTCGATACCAACTATCACTACCTGGTGCCGGAGCTGACCGGCGACCAGCAGTTCCGCCTGCGCGGCGACAAGCCCATCGCTGAATTCCTTGAAGCCAGGGCGCTGGGCCTGCAGGCCCGCCCCGTACTGCTGGGGCCGGTGAGCTTTCTCCTGCTGGCCAAGACAGTCGATGGCAGTGACCGCCTGGATCTGCTCGATCGCCTCTTGCCGGCCTATGCGGAACTACTGGGCAGGCTGAAGGCCGCCGGCGCCGAATGGGTACAGATCGACGAGCCCTGCCTGGTGCTCGATCTGGATGCCGACGACCATGCGGCGTATCGACGTGCTTATGCGGCCCTGGCCAAGGTGGACCGGCCAAACCTGATGCTGGCGACCTACTTCGGTGATGTTGGCGACAACCTCCCTCTGGTGCGGGAACTGGCCATCGATGGCCTGCATATCGACCTGGTGCGCGCGCCCGGCCAGCTGGATACCGTGTTGCTGGCATGGCCGCGGGACCTGGTGTTGTCGCTCGGCGTGGTGGACGGACGCAACGTATGGCGCGCCGATCTCGACCGCGCCCTTGTCCTTGCCCGGCACGCGCGCGATGCGATCGGCTCGGCAGCCCTCCAACTGGCGCCCTCGTGTTCGCTGCTGCACGTGCCGATCGACGCTTCGCTGGAAAACGCGCTGCCGGAAGACATCCACGAGTGGCTCGCCTTTGCGCGCCAGAAGATTGAAGAACTGCGTGTGGTGGGCGATGCCCTGGACGGAAAGGTCCAGGCACAATCCGCGCTGCTCGATGCACGCGGGCGCCAGGATCGCCGCCGTCACTCGGACAAGGTGCATCGTCCGGACGTCACCGCCCGACTGGCCGCGATCGGTCCATCAGCCACGCGTCGTCAGTCCGCCTACCCGGAGCGCCAGCAGGCACAGGCCAAACGGCTTGGCTTGCCGCTGTTCCCGACCACCACCATCGGCTCCTTCCCCCAGACCCATGAGGTTCGTGAGGCACGGGCCCGGAACAAGTCAGGCAAGCTCAGCGATGCCGACTACGATGCTTTCCTGGCCGCCGAGACCGAAAAGTGCGTGCGCTTCCAGGAGCAGATCGGCCTTGATGTACTCGTCCATGGCGAATTCGAACGCAACGACATGGTGGAATACTTCGGCGAGCAGCTCGATGGCTTCGCCTTCACCAAGCTCGGATGGGTGCAGAGTTACGGCTCGCGCTGCGTCAAGCCGCCGATCATCTTCGGCGACGTGCGTCGCCCGACGGCGATGACGGTTCGCTGGTCGCAGTATGCGCAATCGCTCACCGACCGGCCGATGAAAGGCATGCTCACCGGCCCGGTTACCGTATTGCAGTGGTCGTTCGTGCGCGATGACCAGCCACGCTCGGCCACTTGTCGACAGATTGCCCTGGCACTGCGCGACGAGGTATTGAACCTGGAAGGCGCGGGCATCGGTGTGATCCAGATCGACGAGCCGGCCCTGCGTGAGGGCTTGCCGTTACGCCGAGCGGATTGGAAGGGTTATCTGGACTGGGCTGTAAACGCATTCCGCCTCACCGCATCAGGCGTGGCTGACGAAACCCAGGTGCACACTCACATGTGCTACTCGGAATTCAACGACATCATGGAGGCCGTGGCGGCGATGGACGCGGACGTCATCTCCATCGAGACCTCGCGCTCGCGCATGGAGTTGCTCGACGCGTTCGTACGCTTCCGTTACCCCAACGACATCGGCCCTGGTGTTTACGATATCCATTCACCCCGGGTACCGCAGTCTTCGGAAATGATCGCTTTGTTAGAGAAGGCCGCCGCGGTACTGAAGCCACAGCAGTTATGGGTGAATCCTGATTGCGGGTTGAAGACGCGTGGGTGGCCCGAGACACGCGCGGCGCTGGAAGCCATGGTGGCCGCAGCGAGGGTGATGCGGTCGGGTCTGACGCTGGCGGCCTGAGGTAGCCCTTGCCGAAGGGTGGCTGTGTGCACAACACGTGAGCGCTACCTACATGCCGGGACCGATGTGACAAAACAACACAAGTGTTGTCGATAACACTTGTGTTGCTATGCGGCACTCAATGGAGCGGTGATGCGATACGCAGTGAAAATCGTGCAGGACGGCGGCGCTTACGTAGTGACTTGCCGCGACCTCCCTGCCTTCAATAGTGTCGACGATTCCCAGGTGGAAGCACTGCAGGAGTCGATCGATGCCATTGCCCTTGTCTTGCAGTGGCACATGGACCATCGGGAACCACTACCCCGCCCGAGCGACAAGAAACGGGGTGAGTTCTGGGTAGGCGCAACGCACCGGCTAATTGATCAGCGCACGTTGTCGCCGCGCTCGATGATCTGCGACAGGTTGTAGAGGATGCGCAGGTCCTGCTGATCGAGCGTGTCGCCGTCGATGCCGCGGAAGTGGTTGTGGAACGCTTTCACCGCGGCGGGACGATCCTCCAGCGGATAGCCGACTACCGCCATCGCCATCCATGGATCGAATCCCGCAGGCGGGTCGACCAGTTCGCCCCGCGGCCACAATCCGAAGCCGGCGTCGGCCAGCTGCTTCCACGGGAACAGCTTGCCGGGATCGGGCTTGCGGGTGGGCGCGAGATCCTGGTGGCCGATGATCTGCGCGCGCGGAATGTGCAGGCGCGTGGTGAGGTCGGTGAGCAGCTGCAGCAGGCTGTTGATCTGCGCCTGCGCGAACGGCGACTGGCCGTCGTTGTCCAGCTCGATGCCGATGGAGGCCGAGTTGACATCGGTGATGGTGCCCCAATGCCCCGAGCCCGCATGCCATGCGCGGCGTTCGTCCGATACCAACTGGTAGACGTGGCCATCGTTGCCTATCAGGTAGGTGGCGCTCACCCGGCCGCCGCTGTTCTGGGTACGTAGCGTTTCCAGGCTCTCCTGCACCGAATGCTGTTCGGTGAAATGCACCACGATCAGCACCGGCCGGCGCATGTCCTGGTTGGGCGAATGCACCCATGTCGCCAGTGGATTGTGCGGGGGCAGGTGCGCGCAGGCGGCCAGCAGCAGCAACGGCGCAAGCACGACGACGCGGAACATCGACAGGGCGCTTTTATGAAGCCTTGGCAGGAAGCGTTGCATGGTGGACATCTCTTGACTGAATCTGCGCGCGCGTCAGTGCGCGAGGAATGACTGCGCGATCGCCAGCACCGTGCGATACGGCTCCGGATCGTTGCGGTTGCTGAGCAGGATAATGGTCAGGTGCTGCCTAGGCCAGCGCACGATCACATTGCGGAAGCCGATGCTTTCGCCCGAATGCCACAGCGTGTCACCGGTGATGCGCCAGCCGAAACCGTAGCTGGCCTGGTACGGCTCGCCGACCACTTTCACGTGCGGGCTGAAGGCCAGCTTGCGCGAGGCATCGCTGAGCAGGCGGTGGTCATAGAGTGCAGCGTCCCACAATGCCAGGTCATCGATCGATGAATAAATGCCGCCGTCGCCGCGCGTCGCGCTGGTCAGGTCCTGGTCGGTGCGCTGCCACGCGCCGCCGACCTGGCTGTAGCCGTAAGCGCGGTGGCCGACTTCCGGGCCGCCGCGCACGTACATCAGGGTGTGGTCCATGTGCAGCGGCTTGAAGATGCGTTGCTGCATGAACGCCGGCAGGCTTTCGCCGGAGGCTTTTTCAACCACCAGTCCGAGCAGTACATAGCCCGAATTGCTGTATCGATACGCCGTGCCTGGTGCGAAATAGGTCTTGCTGGTGGCCGACAGCATGCGCAGAACGTCCTGGTCGTTGAGCTGCTGGGTGGTGTTCGCCGGCATCAGGTCTTCGTAGTCGATCAGGCCGCCGGTATGGCTCAGAAGCTCCTGCAGGGTGACCTTGTCGGTGCTGGCCGGCAGCGACGGCAGCCAGTGGCGGATCGAATCGGTAAGCTTCAGCTTGCCATCCTCGGCCAGCAGCAGGATCGACGCGGCGGTGAACTGCTTGCTTACCGATGCCAGCCGGTAGTTGGTGTCGGGTGCGGCGGCGGTGTGCTGTTCGAGGTCGGCCATGCCGTAGCCCTGGCGCACCAGCGGCACGCCATCCCTGATCACCAGCAGCGATGCGCCGGGCGCATCGCCCTGGTATTTCTGCATTAACTTGTCGACCGGTGCCGAAGCTGCCGGTGCATGGGTTGCGTGCGCCTGCGAGGCATGGCCGGGAAACATCAGCATCGAAGCCAGGACAAGATTCAGTGGATTCATGGCGATCCCCGGTGATGGCAGTGCGGTAGCCGTCAGTGGCAGGCGCTGATGCGGCTGAAATGAAGGTCTTCATAATCGGAACTGAAGTCTCCCTGCGGATCGGTTTTGGCCATGGTCAGGGTGATAGGTTGCGCACCCTGCGCGGCATGGAAATTCAGCCAGGCATCCAGCTCGCCGCTGTGGTCCCAGTGCACCAGGTATCGCGTGCCCGCATGCATTACCGTGCCTGCCATGCCCGGCGACTTGGCGGCGGCGAAATGCACCTGGCCGTCGCGCGGGCACAGCGACATTTCACCGAACCACGGGTCGCGGTAGACGCCGGTCCATGCCGCCAGTTCAGCGCCGGCGGCGGGGTGCTGCGCGGCGATGTCGGGGACGGCGGATTTTTGCGCATGCTTCGCAGCGTCGCGTTCGAGCTGATCGGCATACCAGTTCACGTCGCGTTGTTCGCCGGGCGCGGTGAAGTGCTTGACCAGCAGTTCGCCGAGCACGGTGCGCGCTTCATCGGCCTCGCCATTGATCATGAACACGAAACCATCTTTATGGTCCGGCAGCAGGGCCAGCATGGAATACATCCCGCTCAGCGTGCCGGTATGCCAGACCAGCCACTGGCCGTTGACGTCGGTCATGCGCCAGCCGTAGCCGTAGGCCATGACGTGCGAGTTGTCCCATGCACGGCGCTGCGCGGACAGTGGAATCAGCATGTGCGGTGACTGCAGCACCTGGCGCTGCGTGCCGGAAAGCCAGCGCAACTGCTCCGGGCTTGGATCGAGCCACTGGTGCGCCCAGGTCAGCATGTCGTCGAGGTCGCAGCGGATGCCGCCGGCCGCATCGGAGGTGATCGCAGGCACCACCAGGCCGTCTGCGCGCATCACCACGTTGTGACCCTGGTCCCGCCGGTGCGGCTGCGCCACATTGCCGATGGCGTCCCGATTCCATTCGCCGACCTGGCAGCGCGAAAGCCCCAGCGGGGTGAACACTTCGCGGTGCATCAGCGTTTCATAAGGCGCGCCGCCGGCGGCGGCGGCCACTTCGCCGGCCACCACGTAGAGCAGGTTGTCGTACTGGTACTGAGAGCGGAAGCTGTATCCGGGCTTTATGTATTGCAGGCCGTGGATGATGTCCGCGCGGGTGAAAAGGTTCGGTTCCGGCCACAGCATCAGGTCGCCGCCGCCTTCGGGCAGGCCGCTGGAATGGGTGAGGAGGTCCGCCACACGCATGTTGGCGGTCACCCAAGGGTCGTGCATGCGGAACTGCGGCAGGTACTTGGTCACCGGGTCGTCCCAGCGCAGCTTGCCCTGGTCGACCAGCCGTCCAAGCAGCGCAGTGGTCATCGCCTTGCTATTGGAGGCGATCTTGAACAGCGTCTGCGGATTGATCTTCTGCCCGGAGCCCGCCACGGTCTCGCCAACCGTACGGACGTAGACGACCTTGCCGTTCTCGATCACGCCGACGGCAAGGCCGGGCAGGTGATAGCGCGCGACCGTGTCGTCGATGATCTTGTCGAAGTCATTTGCAGGTCCGTTCGCGGCATGCGCGGTGCAGCTGCATGCGAACCAGAGCAACAGGGTGAGCTTAATGTTCCGCATCGCGATCTACCTCGCGCCATACGCGCAGCAGGTTGTCGCCCCATAGCTTGGCGATGTCGGCGTCGCTGAAGCCGCGCTTGCGCAGCGCCGCGGTGACGTTGTGCGTTTCACCGGCATTGGCCCAGCCGGTGATGCCGCCGCCGCCGTCGAAATCCGAGGCGATGCCGACATGGTCGATGCCGGCGACCTTCACCATGTGCTGGATCTGGTTCATATAGTCGTCAAGCGTGGCCAGCGGATACTTTTTCTGGATTTCGGCCATGCCTGCATCCATCGCCGGCAGGTAGTCGTGCTTGTCGCTGTCGTACTTCGCGTCGCCCTGCTGTTTGGCGATGGCGTCCTGCAGTTTCTTTTCGGCGGCCTCGCGACCCGGATCATGCTTGAGGAATTCCTTGTAGGCCACTGCATCGACCACGCCGCCCTTGTCGGCGATCGCGCGCAGCAGGTCGTCAGGCAGGTTGCGCGGATGATCGAGCACCGCGCGCGCGCCAGAGTGCGAGGCGTAGACCGGCGCGGTGGATAGCTTGAGTGCTTCGCGCACGCAGGCATCGGAGGAGTGCGAGACATCCACCAGCATCCCCAGCTGGTTGGCGCGCTTGACCACCGCGCGGCCGAAGTCGCTCATGCCGGTGTCGCCGGCGCTGTTCATCTCAGGCTCGCCGTGCTTGGTATCGGGAAGCGAACTGGTGCAAAGGTCGTTGTTACCGACGTGGGCCAAACCGATCGAGCGTGCGCCGCGATCGTAGGCTGCATCCAGGCGATGGATGTCGTGGCCGAGCGAGTAGCCGTTCTCGATCTCGATGGTCGCCGACAGCAGGCCAGCCTTGTGGTTGGCCATCAGTTGCTCCGGCGTGGTGGCCAGGCGGATACGGTCGGGGTACTGAAGCAGCATGCGGCCGATGGCGTCGTATTTCTGCTCGCCCTGCGCCACCGCCTTGGCGTAGCCGGCCGCATCGAGCTTGTGCTGCGGCACCCACACCACGAAGAAAGCGGCGTTCAACCCACCGCGCTCCATCTTGCCCAGGTCGACCAGCAGCGGCGTGGCTTTGCCGACGTCGAACTTCGGATCTTTCATATATGAAAACGGGATGTCCACATGCGTGTCGATGGTGATCGGCGGATCGGGCTGTGCGTGTGCCGGCAGCACCCCGAAAACGGACAGTGAGGCGAAGGCTGCAATGCGTGCGATCGGTGTCATGGGGTTTCCCGGTTCATGTCGTTTGCCAGTTCCGCGCGGGCTGTTCGCCGGCGATCATCTCTTCGAATGGTTGGCGGCGACGGATCACCGCATACCTTCCCTGGTTGAGCATCGCTTCGGCGGCCAGCGGTCGCGAATTGTAGGTCGAGGCCATCGATGCGCCGTACGCACCGGTGGCCATGATCATCAGCAGGTCACCCGCCCGGCATTCGGGCAGTTCACGTGCCCGGGCGAAGGTATCGCCGGTTTCACAGACGGGACCTACGATGTCGTAGCGGGTCATCGGCCGGGTCGGGTCCGCGACCACCGGCACGATGTCATGCCAGGCATCGTAAAGGCTCGGTCGCTGCAGGTCGTTCATGGCCGCGTCGATCACCAGGAACTGCCGCTCTTCGCCCTGCTTGATGCGCAGCACCCGGGTCAGCAGGATGCCGGCCTCGGCAACCAAGTAGCGCCCCGGTTCCAGCAGCAGGCGCCCTTGGTAGCCGGCCAGCGCCTCGCCGATCACCGCGGCGTAATCGGCCGCGGCGATAGGTTGGTCTTCTTCGGCGCGGTAGCGCACGCCCAGGCCGCCGCCGACGTCGATGCTGCGGATCGGATGGCCGGCCTGTTCAAGCTCGCGCCAGAAATCGGCGACCCGCGCCAGCGCCAGCCGGTACGGCTGCAGCGAAAGAATTTGCGATCCGATGTGCACGTGCAGGCCGTCGAGTTGCACGTGCGAAAGCCGTGCCCGTCCGGCGAACCAGCGGCGCGCCTCGTCGATGCTCACGCCGAACTTGTTCTCCGACTTGCCCGTGGAAATCTTCGCGTGGGTCTGTGCGTCCACGTCGGGGTTGATGCGCACTGCGGCACGCGCGACCGATCCGCGCGCCTGGGCGATCCGCTGCAGGGTCAGAAGCTCATCGTGCGACTCGACATTGAAGCGCTCGATGCCCGCGTCGAGCGCGCCGGTCATCTCGTCCTCGGTCTTGCCGACGCCGGAGAAGACGATCCGGTCGGCGGGGATGCCGGCATGCAGGCAGCGGCGCAGCTCACCGGATGAAACGATGTCGGCGCCCACGCCAGCCGCGGCCATCAATTGCAGCACGGCGAGATTCGAATTGGCCTTGACCGCATAGCGGATGCCGGCATCAAGGCCATGCAGCGCGGACTGCAGTCCCTCGATGCGCGCGCGGATCGCGCTGGCCGAATAGGCATGCAGCGGCGTGCCGAGTTGTGCCGCCAGGGCGGTGAGGTCGACACCGTCCAAGGTGGCAGGGACGGCTGGGGCAGGCATAGGGGACGGCATGGCGGGCGAAGGGTTATTCACCGCTGCGCTTTTGCGTGCCGTTGATGGCCGTCTTGCTGAGGAACGTCCACTTGAAATCGTAGCCCAACTGGTCGAAGTACAGGTTGCCGCCGCTCCACTCCGCCTCGCCGCGCTGTGAGTCGACATCGTCTGAACGGAACTGGGTCTTGGGCGGCACAAAGGGCTGGCCGAAGTCGTCGTTGAAGGCCAGTCGATAATTGTCCAGGCCGCCGAGGTAAAACCATTCCAGCGCCTTGTCGTCGCCGGGGCCGGGCTGCAGCCGTCCGGTAGTCACATCCATCGGCACCCAGCCGTACGGCGCCAGATACAGGTAACCCCAGTCGTGGATGTCGTTGTACTTGCCGTCGTCGGCGAACACCATGCCGGACTGCCAGCGTGTGGGGATGCCGTTGAGGCGCAGCAGGGTCATCAGCAGCAGCGTCTGCTGCCCACAGTCGGCATGGCCGGCGTGCAGCGCGTAGTCGCTGATATTGGAGATGGTCGAGTACTCCCGCGCACCGGCCCAGGGAATGCGATCCACTGCGGCGAATAGCTTCTGCGCGATGCGGTACGGGTTGGTCTCGTTGCCCACCACCTTGCGCGAGAACGCGCGCATGGCGTCGGTGAACACGATGTGCGGTGGACGCTCCGCCACGAACGGCGCCAGCTGCGGGGTGATTTTCTCCGCGGTCACCTTGTTCGCGTCGATATCGTGATATTGCGCGTAAAGGGTTACTTCGTAGGTGACCGAAAACTTCGTCGGCTGTCCGGCCTGCGCCGGTTTCTCCAGGTACACCGTGCTTTGCATCGCCGACGCGGGGGCCATGCGGTGCGCGGCCGGTTCGCTGGAAACGTAACGGATATCTTCCTGCTGGCCGGGAATGGCACGCGGATAGGGAATCCATGCGCGTACGGTCTGGCCTGCCGGCAGCGCATCGGCTTTCACCGTCAGCAGTTGGGTCATGCGTATGCGTTGCGGCAGGACGCTGCCGCGATGCTCCGCCAGCGCCGTACGGCGGATCGCGCGCTGGTAGTCATTCAAGCTTTCCATCGGGCCGCCGCTGATCGGCGTCTGCACGGCACGACGTGCCAGCGCTTCGGGGCTGATCCGGAACAGGTTGCCGGGTGAGCGCTTGAAGTACAGCGTGCGACCGTCGATGTCCTGATGTTCGAACAGTCCCGCCGCATCCCAACGGGCGAATTCAGCATCGGAAAGATCGGGGATTTGCTTGCGCACACGCGCCTTGACGTCGTCCGCGTCCAGGGTGAAATCAAGCAAAATGCGGTGCATGCGCTCGCGCTGGAACAGCACGGCGTTCCGCGCGTCCGCCGACAAGCCTGGCTGTTGCAGCGCCGTGGCGATCGCTGCATCGGCGGCCTTGAAATGGCCGGCGTCGATCTGCGTAATGATCGCGGCGGGAGGAGTGACATGGTCATCCGCAAGAACTTGCGATGAGACGAGCAGCGTGGCCAGCAGAATCGCCTGCAAACCCCGATTTTGGCGCGCGCTTCTCGTGATCGAATGCTGCCTGATCATCATCGAATGCTCATGGTCGAACGCCCCGGGTCGAGCCCCTTGAAAGCGTTGTGTAACATGCTTGCAAATCGCGGTCAATAATTTATGCTCCGGTGGAATCAGAAAGGAATTACCTATTCCTTTCCTAATGAATCCATCGCCCCGGCTACGCCGATGGGCGACCACCTGGGGGACACTGGTGATCCATACGGTCTGGCCTTATCTGGCGGTGATGTTGCTGGCTGCCGGGCTGTTCCCCGCGGTGGAGCGCCGCTTCAACTGGCGCATCTTCAATGTGTTGCCGCCGATCGTACTGACCTATCTGTTCGTGACAGCGCTGGCGGTGTCAGGGTTGTGGCAGGTCAACGATGACATCCGCGCGGCGCAGTCGATGCTCACCACGCACATGGTGCCGGCGCTGCTGTTTCTGTTGATGATCAATTGCGACCTGCGCGCGATCTGGCGGCTGGGGCCGCGCGTGCTCGCAGTGTTCACCTGCGCCGCGATCGCGCTGTTCGTTGCTTTCGTTGCAACCTTTCTGCTGTATCGCCGCTGGCTGCCCGGCGATGCCTGGCATCCGCTGGCCGCGTTGTCAGGGAGCTGGATGGGCGGCACCGCCAACATGATCGCGGTCAAGCAGGCGATCGGCATGTCCGACCAGCACTTGGCGATGTCGTTGCTCACCGATGCGGTGTGCTACTCGATGTGGGTGGTGGTGCTGTTTTCGGTCGGCCCGCTGGCACCGGCATTCAATCGCTGGACCAAGGCGAAATCCAGCGGCGACCTGACGGTGCCCGAAACGCCGACCCATGGGCCGACCACCTACGACAGCG
>NZ_DASYDG010000003.1:0-105621 GCF_036499745.1 Pinirhizobacter sp. | reverse complement strand
GGGGGCCGGCGGTGTGGGCCGCCCCGCTTCCTGATGACGCTTAGTCGGCCTTGTTGAACTGCTCCTTGAGCAGCGCGCCGAGCTTGGTCGTGCCGCCGGCAGCCGAACCGTAATCGGCCATGGCGTCGGCAACGTCTTCCTCGTCCTTGGCGCGGATCGACAGCTGCAGCTGGCGGCCCTTGCGGTCCATGCCGGTGAACTTGGCTTCGACCGCATCGCCCACCTTCAGGTGCTGGGTGGCGTCGTCGATGCGCTCCTTGGCGATGTCGTTGGCGCGGAGGTAACCCTCCACACCCTCGCCCAGGTCGATCACCGCGCCCTTGGCGTCCACTTCCTTCACGGTACCGTTGAGAATGGTGCCGCGCGGGTTGGTGGCCATGAACTGACCGAACGGGTCCTGCTCCATCTGCTTGATGCCGAGCGAGATGCGTTCGCGCTCCGGATCGACCGCAAGCACCACGGCCTCGACTTCGTCGCCCTTCTTGAAGTTGCGGACGAGGTCTTCACCCGATACCTGCCAGGAGATATCCGACAGGTGCACCAGGCCATCGATACCGCCTTCCAGGCCGATGAAGATGCCGAAGTCGGTGATCGACTTGATCTGGCCGGATACCTTGTCGCCCTTCTTGTGCATGGCGGCGAAGGCTTCCCACGGGTTGGAGCGGGTCTGCTTGATGCCGAGCGAAATGCGGCGACGCTCTTCATCGACGTCGAGCACCATCACTTCGGTCTCGTCACCGACCTGCACGACCTTGGCGGGATTGACGTTCTTGTTGGTCCAGTCCATTTCCGAAACGTGCACCAGGCCTTCGACACCCGGCTCGATCTCGACGAAACAGCCGTAATCGGTGACGTTGGAGACCTTGCCGAACAGGCGGCTGCCGACCGGGTAGCGGCGGGCAATGGCGACCCAGGGGTCGTCGCCCAGCTGCTTCAGGCCCAGCGAAACGCGGTTGCGCTCGCGGTCGTACTTGAGTACGCGGACATCGAGCTCGTCGCCGACGTTGACCACTTCGGACGGATGGCGCACGCGCTTCCAGGCCATGTCGGTGATGTGCAGCAGGCCGTCGATACCGCCCAGGTCCACGAACGCGCCGTAGTCGGTGAGGTTCTTGACCACACCCTTGACCACCGCACCCTCGGTGAGGCGCTCAAGCAGCTTCTCGCGCTCTTCGGAGAACTCCGTCTCGACCACGGCGCGACGGCTGACCACCACGTTGTTGCGCTTGCGGTCGAGCTTGATGATCTTGAATTCCAGGTCCTTGCCTTCGAGGTAGACCGGATCGCGCACGGGGCGCACATCGACCAGGGAGCCGGGCAGGAATGCACGGACGTCCTTGATGTCGACGGTGAAACCACCCTTGACCTTGCCGGAGATCTTGCCGGTGATGGTCTCTTCCTTCTCGAAAGCCTGCTCGAGGTCGTCCCACACCATCGAACGCTTGGCCTTCTCACGCGAGAGCTTGGTCTCGCCGAAGCCGTCTTCGAGCGCGTCAAGGGCAACCTTGACCTCATCGCCCACTTCCACTTCCAACACGCCCTGCTCATCGCGGAACTGCTCGATGGGGACGATGCCTTCGCTCTTGAGGCCGGCGTTGATCACGACGACGTCGTTACGGATCTCAACCACGATGCCGGTGACGATGGCACCAGGCTTCAGCTTGGAAATGGCCTGCTGGCTCTGTTCAAACAGTTCGGCGAAACTTTCAGTCATGTGGATTCCAGGGTTGTACGAGGTCGGGCCGGCCACGCGCCGTTTAATGTTGATGCGTGGATGAGGCTTACGACCCACCGGTCATGGGCGGCTGGGAATTTCCATGAAGTCCCCGGCCACCGTTGGCTTAACCCATGCCGCGGCATGGGCGTTGATGCCACCGTTCGTTCCCGTTAGGGACGGACGATGGTGAATACTTTTGCTACGACGGTGTCGATGGACAGGCCAGTGGTGTCGATGGTGATGGCATCATCGGCGGCCCGGAGCGGCGCCACGGCGCGGGAGGCATCGCGCTCGTCGCGCGCCTCGATCTCGCGTAACAGGTTGCCCAGTGTAACGCCCAGTCCCTTATCCTTCAACTGCTTATAGCGTCTTTTCGCCCTTTCGGCCGCAGATGCTGTCAGAAACACCTTAAACGCAGCTTCCGGAAAGATGACGGTGCCCATATCCCGGCCGTCAGCCACCAGGCCCGGAGCCTTGCGGAACCCCAGCTGCAGCTGCACCAGGGCCTGACGGACCGCCGGAATGGCCGCAATCGCCGAGGCGGCGGCGCCAGCCGTTTCGGTGCGTAGTTCGTCCGTGGCGTCGTGGCCGTTCACCATGACCCGGGCCGGGTGGCCCTTGCCGGCCGCGGCGAAACGGATCCGGGTGGTCTCAGCGCAGCGGGCAACGGCCTCGGCGTCGGAAAGGTCTAGCCCCTCGGCCCCGGCGGCGTATCCGACCGCCCGGTAAAGGGCGCCCGAATCGAGCAGGTGCCAGCCCAGCCGCTCAGCGACCAGGGCGCTGATGGTGCCCTTGCCCGAACCTGAGGGACCGTCGATCGTGAGTACGGGGACGGTCTTGGCGTCGGACATGGCAACCTTTCTGGGGATATCAACGCCGCATGATATCGCGTTCGGCTGCTGTCAGGCGCCGCTTCGGGCGACAGACCGGCCGTTGGCAGGCCGAGCCTTCGTGCCCACGCGGGTCCCGCCTTTCGTCCGGCGCTCGAACACGGCCACCACGGCGTCGCCCATGAGGTCGCCCACGGCCTTGGCGCCTTCGCCGTGGGCGAGCCGGCCCGAAAACACTTCCCTCCACTCCCCGGCGGGCCAGGCAAGGCTGGTCCCGGACCAGCAGGCCGGCTCCAACCTGGGGGCGTCCGCTTCGCTGAGCCAATGGGCGACATGGCGGGCTACCAGAACCACCACGGCATGCCGGGCGTCGTACCGCTCAAAGGCCACGACATGCGCAGATCCGGGACCCATAGCCGGCAGGGGCCGGTAGCCGCCGCGGGCGAATAGCCTGGGCAAGCGTGCACGCAAAGCCAGCAGTTCATGCACCAGGAGCTGCTTGATGCGGCCGTCTTGCCACTGCGGCAGGAGGTCGGCGTAACTGCCCTGCCCCAGGCTCGCCCGCCTGGCCGCGTAGTCGACGGGGCGGCGGTTGTCAGGGTCGACCAGGCTGAAGTCCCAGTATTCGGTGCCCTGGTAGATATCGGGAACCCCTGGTGTAGTGAGGTGCAGCACGGCCTGGGCCAACCCGTTCGCAGCGCCGGGCACGGCCGACGAGGCCGCGACCTCGCCCAGCTCGGTGACAAATGCCTCATCGGCCATTACCGCAGCCAGGAAATCCCTGCAGGCCTCTTCGTAGGGTTCGTTCGGATCCGTCCAGCGCGTACGCCGCTTGGCCTCGCGCAGGGCCTTCATCTGCCAGGTCTCGATGCGGTCGGCGAACACGGCCCGATGCCCGGTGCCGGTCCCGGCAAGGGGCCATGCCCCCAACAGCATCTGGTAGAGCATCAGTTCGTCCACCGGAGTCGGCGCCAGCCGGCCGTCGACCGGACGCTTGTACGACACGTGCCGCTCGCGCCAGCCGGTGGCCCGCTCTTGCCACCACGCTGCTCGCTCGGACAGCACGGCAAGGCGCATGCGAAGGTCGGCGCCACGCTTATGATCGTGCGTGGCGGTGGTGATCATGTTGTGCGGGAAGAATTCCGCCCGATGCTGGCAGCGTGCATGGAACGCCGGCGGCTCGATCGCGATGACGTCGGGGTCCGTGCCTACTTCATTGCGCGAAAGCAGGCGGCCATAGCGATAGCCCGCGGTGTCTTCCACCGCCTTGGCGGCCACGGGCGAGGTTACCTGCTGGAACACCGCCATGGCCCGTTCGCGCGCGCGCCGCACGGCGCCGGGGGGGAGCTGTCGCGGCGCCTGTCCACCCAGCCATTGACCGACCTCGACCAGCAAGGCGTGGTCTTCAGGCCGCAGTACGCGCATCGCGCCCTCGATAGCGCGGGCGAACACGGCTTCATCGATAGCATCACGGCCCGCACCGCCGGCATAGGTGCGGTACACCGGAAAATGCACCAGCAGTTCACGCAGTACGCGGCGAATCGCCGCCTCGCTGACATCGCGCGTGGCGATAGCGGCACGCGCGGCGGAAAACAACGCACGCGAAGTCCGCGCCAGCTCCGATTCGAAGCTGTCCACCAGGATCTGCCGGCGCGCCGCATGGGCATACCGGTCGAAGCCTGAGGTGTCACCGCTTGCCGAAGTCCATAGTGCGGTGAGATCGGCGCGACCGGACTCATCGTGCAACAGCGCGGACACCTCATCCATGAATTCATAGCCGGTGGTGCCGTCCACGCGCCAGTCCGTGCGCAGGTCCTCGTCCATGGCCAGTATCTTCTCCACCACCAGATAGGCCGTGCGCGGCGCCCCGGCCGGCCGTTGCCGACGCAAGAGGTCCAGGCGGTTGCGCAACTGGCGGCAGTAGCGGCGCGGGCTGGCCAATCCATCGACGTGGTCGCAGCGCACGCCGTCGATCAGGCCGTCGGCGTAAAGACGGAACACCAGCGCGTGGGTATCTTCGAACACACGCACGCGCTCCTGCCGCAGGCCCGCCAGTTCGTTGATGTCGAAGAAGCGCCGGTAATTCACCAGGTCGCTCGCCAGCTTCCACAATGCCAGGCGATAGTGCTGCCGATCGATCAGCGCATCGAGTGCCCGGCGGCCTTCCTTGGTGCCGTGATGATGGATGGCGAGAACGTCGCCTTCGATGTCCAGCAGGCGCCGCTGGTCGCCCGGCGCGATCGGCAGTTCGACTTCGTACACACGCAGGGCGAAAGTATCGCCGTGCCGCACCAGACCGATGTGGCCGCCGTGCAGCACATCGAAATAAGGCTCGCCAAGTATGGGAAGCAATACGCGGCCACGCACCAGGGGATCGGGCACCGTCCACTCGATGTCGAAGTATCCGGCGTAGAGGCTTTCGCGTCCCTTCGCCAGCACATCCATCCACCAGGCGTTTTCCGGACCCACGCCCATATGGTTGGGCACGATGTCCAGGATCAATCCCATCTCGTGTGCGCGAAGCGCCGTCACCAGCCGGCGCAGCGCCGGTTCGCCGCCGATGTCCGGATTGATCGCGTGGTAATCGATCACGTCATAGCCGTGGGTCGATCCCTTGCGCGCGGCCAGGATCGGGGATGCGTAAAGGTGGCTTATGCCCAGGCGTGCGAAGTAATCCACCTGGGCGGCAGCGTCGTCGAGGGTGAAACCGGCATGCAGTTGCACCCGTGCGGTAGCGCGCGGCGTGGTCATCCACCACGCCTGCTGCGCACAGCGGCAGCGCAGGTTGCCTGTGCGATCGGTTCGGCGAACACCGTGGCGGCATCGCCCGGCAGGCGTCGACGCCAGTTCGGGTGCGTCGCGTCGGTGGGGCCGGGAAGGTTCGGCTGGTCGGGCAAGGCAAGGATGTCTTCAATGGGGAACATCGCCAGGGGCGCCGGTGCCCTGGCAACGTGGGCGACGGCGGCGACGACCACCGGCCAGGTATCTTCCGGCGGCGGTGGCGCCCATTCGTCCTGCGCCGCACCCGAGGCGCACATCGACCGCCACAATGCGCTGCGCTCGCGCGAACGCTGGGCGTGTTCGTCGTTCGCCGGATCGCCGAGCCGCGCCAGCTCGCGCTGGCGGATGTCGTTGCCGCCCCACCAGCCCGACACCGTGGGAACATCGTGGGTGCCGGTGGTCGCCACGGCCGATTCGGACCAGTACGAAGGGGCAATGAAGCCGCCGTCGGCGGCGCGCTCGAACCACAGCACGCGAAGACCCATGACACCGGTGCCGGCGATGCGGCTACGGAAGTCGCTGGGAACGGTACCCAGATCCTCGCCGATCACGATGGCTCGATGCAGGTGCGATTCCAGCGCCACCAGGCGCAACATATCTTCCAGCGGGTAGCGCACATAGGCACCGTCGGTGGGCGCGGCACCGTGCGGAACCATCCACAGGCGGCGCAAGCCAAGGACATGGTCGATGCGCACGCCGCCGGCACTGCGCAGGGCCGCACGCAGCAGGCCGATGAAGCCGGCGAAACCTTCGCCTTGAAGGGCGAGCGGTGAATAGGTGGTCAGGCCCCAGTCCTGGCCCAGGCGATTCAGGGCATCCGGCGGCGCTCCAACAGAGAGCCCGTGGATCATCTCGCGGTGATGGCTCCATGCCTGGCTGCCGCCGCCATCGGTACCTACGGCGAGGTCGGCGATGAGCCCGATCGACATGCCTGCATCGATGGCTGCACGCTGGGCATCGTCCAGGCCGCGTCGCGACAGGAGTTGGCAGAAAGCATGGAAAGCCACTTCGCGTGCATGGTCACGGGCGAAAGCGGTGACGGCGGGCGACGCCGGATCATGGAATTCATTGGGCCAGGCCTGCCAGCCGCCGGGGCGCCCTTCGCGATGGAAGTGCGCCTGCAAGGCTTCAAAACGTGCGTGGCGCTCCAGGGGTTCACCCTCGGCGCTACGGAAGGCCTCCAGCACCTGGCCCATGGCGATATCAGTGGAGGCCCACTCGAACACCGAACGCAACAGCGTATTGCGTACGCGCGCCGCGCGTGGCCAGTCGATCAGGTCTTCCGCTTCCAGCGCCGCCATCTCCGGCGCCAGTTCATGCGATGCGATCAACGAGCGCAATACGTCGGGGCCGCAGGCGGCACCTGGATCCACGTGCAGGGCATTGAGGAACATGCGGCTTGATGGCGCGTAGGGGCTATAGAGCCCTGGCGACGCGGCAAACATCGCATGCACCGGACTGATCGCCATGGCATCGGCGCCCTTCCCCTGCGCCGCCGCCGCCATCTGCGCCAGCGTGGTGAAATCGCCCAGCCCGCCATCGCCTGCGCGCCGCAGCGAACCCATCTGCACACTGATGCCCCAGGGGCGCGGCCGGCCGCGTGTAAGGTTCGCCACGCCAAAGGCACGACGCGGTGCCACCGCCACGGTGACCTCTTCCGCGCCCAATGTGAGGGTGTAGTAGCCAGGCTGCTCGGGCGCGGTAAGGCCCCCCTTCCCCGCGGGAAGTGACCCTTCGGCGTCATGCAGGTTTTCACCGTACCTGGCCTGCAGGCGCCAGGAGCGGTCCATGCGCGCAGAGCGCACGGCAATCCGCCCGCCCACCTCGACGGTAAGCAGCGGTGGGAGCTGATCGCTTTCGCGCGCCTTGCGCAGGCGCTCGCGGCTGTCCCGGATGTCTGCCTGGGTATCGGCCGGTACGCCGAAGGCTGCAAGGACGGTGCGCAAGGTATCCACCTGCACCCGTTGTGGCAGTCCTTCGGCATCCTGCCAGCCAATGACGACATTGGCTTCTTCGGCCAGTGCGGCGAGCTGGGGATCGATGGGGGTGCTACTCATGGATTTTCCAGATAAGCCAGGGTAGTGCGGGCGGCGAGCTGGCCGCGGCTTAGCGATGTGCGGGCCTGCTCGTTGCCCTCGAGCCAGATGGCGTCATTGCCTGCGCGTAGATGGCAGGGAATCAAATCGCCGAGGTTGCATACGATCACCAGGCGGCGCGTGCCCAGTGCCCAGCGTGCCACCAGTGCGCGGTCGCCCAGCGATTGGGCACCGAGCGAGGACGCCGTGGGAAGAGCCGGCACCAGCCATTCGTGGCGCAGCCGAAGAAGCCTTGCGATGCGCCCTTGCACCGCCTGGTCGCCTTCGTCCGGCACGCTGTCGTCGAACGTCCGGCGCTCGTTGGGGTCGGGCACCGGCATATGATCGCCATATTTCTCGAAGCGGGCGAATTCGCGCCGGCGGCCTTCGCGCACCGCCTTGCGCAGTTCTTCGGTCTGGTGGTCGGTGAAGAACAGGAACGGTGCGCGGCTGCCACGCTCCTCGCCCATGAACAGCAGCGGCACGAAAGGCGACAACAGCAGCAACGCGGTGGCCGCGGCCAGTGCCTCGGGATCGGCAAGGCGTGGCAGCCGTTCGCCATGCGCGCGATTGCCCACCTGGTCGTGGTTCTGCAGGAAGTTGACGAAGCGCAGGGGTGAAAGATGCTTGCTCGGTTCACCGCGCGCTTTTCCCTCCATCTCTTCGCCCTGGTAGGCAAAACCCTCGTCCATGCAGCGCACCAGGAATGATATGGGATCGTCGGCGTACGAGGCGTAGTAGCCGTCTGTCTCCCCGGTGAGCAACACGTGAGCGGCGTTGTGAAAATCGTCGTTCCACTGCGCATCGAAAACGCCTTCGGCAAGGAAGCCCACCTGGTTGGCCTCGTTCTCAAGCACCAGGTGCACATGTCGATCCGTCTTTACTCCGGCACGGATGCGCCGAGCCAGTGCACATAACCATGGGTCGTTGTTGATCGAATGCACGGCGTCGAAACGCAGCCCGTCGAAGCGATATTCATTGAGCCAGTACAGCGCGTTGTGCACGAAGTAGTCGCCTACCTCAGGCTTGCCCACATCAATGGCGGCGCCCCAGGGCGTGTGGGCCGACCTATCGAAGAAAGGACTGGCATAGGCATGCAGATACGCTCCGTCCGGACCGAAGTGGTTGTACACCACGTCCAGGAACACCATCAGGCCCAGGCCGTGGGCCTGGTCGATAAGCCGTTTCAATTCGTCGGGCCGGCCATAGGCGGCGGCCGGCGCATACGGCAACACGCCGTCATAACCCCAGTTGCGTTCGCCGGGAAACTCCGCGATGGGCATCAGTTCCACCGCGGTGATACCCATGCGTGCCAGGCGTGGAAGTTCGGCGGCAACCCCGGCAAAGCCCCCCATCACGCCAGCGTGGATCTCGTAGAACACCGTTTCGTGCCACGGCCGCCCATGCCAACCGGAGTGCTGCCAACGGTAGCTTGCCGGGTCCACCACCACGCTCCAGCCATGTACGTCGCCACCGTACTGGGCCCGCGAGGCGGGATCAGGTACGGCAAGGCCATCGGGCAATATGAAGCGATAGCGAGTACCCGCGCCCACCGGTATGGCGCGTTCGTGCCAGCCGCCACCGGTATTGGCCATCGATACGATGCCGCGGCCGTCGATATCAAGTCGTACGCTGGAAGCGTCCGGAGCCCACAGCCGGAAACACGTGGTTTGGGCATCTCCTGCCAGGGCGGCACCGTACGGCATGTGGTGTGCCGACGCCATCAGGTCGGCTCCGGTTTCACCGTTGAGGACAACAGCGCCACGCACTCGCCTTCGATGGTAATCGATGCTTCCGTCACCGCGCGTTCGGGCGCGTCGGGTTCGGCACTCACCAGGCGCAGCCACCACGGCAGGGCCGGCGCGGGCAGGATGAACTCATGCGGCTCGCTGTCACCGTTGATCAGGATCAAGGTGACATCCACGCGCCTGCCGTTGTCGCTCGGCGTGGCGCGGCGCAAGACCAGCAGGCGGGCCACGGCGAATCCCCAGTCGTCCTGGCTAAGTTCCGCGCCACTTTCGTCGTGCCAGGTAACCCCCGGAATACCCGGCAGAAGCGGCTCGTTGCCGCGGCCATAGGACGGTGCGCGAAGGCTCCGGTGGCTGGCTCGAAGCCGCGTCAGCCGGCCGACGTAGGCTGTCATCGCCTTGCCGTGCTCGCCGGCGGCTTCCTTCCAGTCGTACCAGGAGATTTCGTTGTCCTGGCAATAGGCGTTGTTGTTGCCATGCTGGGTGCGGGCGAACTCATCGCCGCCAAGCAACATCGGCGTGCCGTGCGAGAACATCAAGGTGGCCAGCATCGCGCGCATGGTTTTGTCGCGCGCATGGATGATGGCCGGGTCATCCGTGGGGCCCTCGACACCGTGGTTGTTGCTTTCATTATCGTTGCCGCCGTCGCGATTGTCCTCGCCGTTGGCTTCGTTGTGTTTTTCGTTGTAGCTCACCAGGTCGTTGAGGGTGAAGCCATCGTGCGCGGTAATGAAGTTCACCGATGCCCACGGTTTGCGGCCGTGGTGGTCGAAGAGTTCGGACGAACCCTGCAGGCGGCCGGCGAGAGCGCCGCGAAGGCCGATCTCGCCTTTCCAGAACGAACGCACCTCGTCGCGGAATTTGCCGTTCCACTCGCCGAAGCCGGGCGGATGGTTGCCGATCTGGTAGCCGCCCGGGCCAAGATCCCACGGTTCGGAGATCATCTTCACCCGTGCCAGCGCCGGATCCTGCCGCATGGCATCAAAGAGCCCCGCATTGGGATCGAAGCCATGCGCTTCGCGGCCCAGGCTCACGCCCAGGTCAAAGCGGAATCCGTCCACGTGAAAAGTACGCACCCAGTACCTCAGGGAATCCATGACCAGCTGGATCACGCGCGGATGCGCGGTGTTCACCGTATTGCCGGTGCCGGTGTCGTTGATGCAATAGCGTGGGTTATCCGGCAGCAGCCGGTAGTAGCTGGCGTTGTCCAGGCCACGGAAGCTCATGGTGGTACCAAGCTCGCTACCCTCGCAGGTGTGGTTGTACACCACGTCCAGGATCACCTCGATACCCGCCGTGTGCAGCGCCTGGATAGCCGCGCGAATCTCGTTCAGGGTGCCTTCGGACAGGTATTGCGGCTCGGGCGCGAAGAACGCCAGCGTGTTGTAGCCCCAATAGTTGCGCAGCTTCATCTCAGTCAGCCGGCGGTCCTGCACGAAGGCGTGGATGGGAAGCAGCTCCACGGCGGTAATGCCAAGCTTCAGCAGATGGTCGATGAACCACGGGTCGCCAAGCGCCGCGAAGGTGCCGCGTTCGTTGGCGCGCACCCGTCGCAATGAACGCGTGGCGCCGCGTACGTGGGTCTCGTAGATGATGGTGCGGTCCCAGGGAATATGCGGCCGCCGGTCACGGTCGTTGTGCATGGCTTCGTCCACCACCACCGCCTTGGGCATGGCAGCCGCACTGTCGCGCCGGTCGAAGGACAGGTCGGCACGCGGCGAGGCCACACGATAACCGTGCAAGGCGTCTGTCCATCGCACCTGGCCGTGCAGCAGGCGCGCATAGGGATCGAGAAGAAGCTTGTTCGGGTTGAAGCGATGGCCCTGCTCAGGTTCATAAGGACCATGCGCACGGTAGCCATACAGCTGTCCGCCACGCACGCGCGGCATGTAGCCGTGGAACACCTCGTCGGTGCATTCGGGCAGGTCGTAACGCGCGATCTCGCGCCGGCCAGTGGGATCGAACAGGCACAATTCGATCCGCGTCGCATGGGCCGAGAAAACAGCGAAGTTCGTACCGATGCCATCGCAGGTGGCACCCAGGGGATAGGCGGCGCCTGGCTGCATGCGTTCGGGGAGTGCGGGCATGGAAGGCCTTTTTACTAAGGGAATCAGGTTGGCATCCTGGCTAGGCGTCCAGGACGAAGATCACCGCTGATAGCGGGGGAATGGTGATGGCCACCGAATCGGGATAACCATGGGCCGGCTGCGGCGATGTGTCCACGCCGCCGCCGTTGCCGGCGTCGGACCCGCCGTACTGCGCCCAGTCACTGTTGATCGCCTCGCGCCATCGCCCGTGATGCGGTACGCCGATGCGGTAATCGTGGATCAGCGCCGGCGTGAAATTGCATACCACCAGCACCGGCGGAGCATTGTCAGCCATGCGCAGCCATGCGAATACACTGTTGGCGACATCATCGCCCACCACCCAACGGAATCCCGATGGCTCGGTGTCTTTGGCGTGCAATGCCGGCAAGCCTGAGTACGTACGGTTCAAATCACGCACCAGCTTCTGTACGCCAAGATGCAGAGGGTTGTCCAACAGATGCCAGGCAATCTGGTCGTCGTGGTTCCACTCGTGCGGCTGGCCTAGCTCGCCGCCATTGAACAGCAGCTTCTTCCCCGGGTGAGCCCACATGAAACCAAAGTAGGCGCGCAAGTTCGCAAACCTCTGCCATTCATCACCAGGCATGCGTCCGAGCAGCGAACGTTTGCCATGCACGACTTCATCGTGCGACAGGGGCAGGATGAACTTCTCCGAATAGGCATAGACCATGCCGAAGCTCATGTCGTTGTGGTGCCAACGGCGGTGGATCGAATCGCGCGACATATATTGCAGCGTGTCGTGCATCCAGCCCATGTTCCATTTGAACGAGAAACCCAGGCCGCCCTGGTCCAGCGGCGCGGTTACGCCGGGCCAGGCGGTGGATTCCTCGGCGATAGTCAATACATCGGGGTGCTTCTCGACCACCACCTGGTTGAACCGGCGCAGGAAGGCGATCGCTTCGAGGTTTTCCCGGCCGCCGTAGATATTGGGCACCCACTCGCCCGCGTTGCGGCTGTAATCGCGGTAAAGCATCGATGCCACCGCGTCCACGCGAAGGCCATCGATGTGGAAGCGCTCCAGCCACGCCAATGCGCTGGCAATCAGGAATCCCGACACCTCGTGGCGACCCAGGTTATAGATCAACGTATTCCAGTCCTGGTGGAAGCCCTCGAGCGGGTCGCCATGTTCGTAAAGGGCGGTGCCGTCGAACTGCACCAGGCCATGGGCGTCGGTCGGGAAGTGCGCCGGGACCCAATCGATCACCACGCCCACGCCGGCCTCGTGGCAGCGGTCGACGAAGCGCGCAAAAGCTTCCGGTGGGCCGAAGCGCGAGGTCGGGGCGAACTGCCCCAACGGCTGGTAGCCCCATGAACCCCCGAAAGGATGCTCCGAGATCGGCAGCAACTCGATGTGGGTAAAGCCCATGCCCGCGACATAGGGAATCAGTCGCTCGCCCAGGCGGTCCCAGTCCGGCACGTCGTTGGCGTGCTCACGCCACCAGGAACCGGCATGCAGTTCGTAGATCGACAGTGGTGCGTTGGCGGCCTGCCGTGCGGCGCGGCCACGCATCCATGTGTCGTCGGTCCACTGGAACATCAGCGGATCGGCCACCACCGAGGCGGTGGCCGGCGGCTGTTCGGCCGAGAGCGCCACCGGATCGGCCTTCTCGCGCACCACGCCATCGACGCCGCGCACCTGGAACTTGTATCGCGCGCCGGGCATCAGACCGGGAACGAACAGCTCCCACACACCCGCCTCGCGACGCAACCGCATGGGATTGCGCCGGCCGTCCCAGCCGTTGAAGTCGCCGATCACGCTTACACTCTGCGCATTGGGCGCCCATACCGCGAAGCGAACGCCATCCACGCCGTCGATGGTCTTGGGCAAGGCGCCGAGCACGTCGTACAGGCCAAGATGCTTGCCTTCGGCAAGAAGATACAGGTCGAAATCGGAGATCAGCAGGCCGAAGGCATAGGCGTCGGCAATGTCCTGGGTGCCGCCAGGCCAGCGGACGCGTAGCCGATAGGGGCCGTCCTGGCCGAGCGTGCCGCTGAACAAGCCGCCCTCGCCTTCCCGATTGAGCTCGACGATCGCGTTGCCACGTGCGTCGATCGCCTGCACGCTTTCGGCGCCGGGCTGCAATGTACGCAACACGCGGGTCTCACCACTGCCATGGGCGCCGAGCACGGCGAAGGGATCGCCATGCGTGGCGTTGAGCAGGCTGGCGCGCTCGGCTTCGTCGATCGGCGGGGCGTGCGGTCGGAAGGGAGCGGTCATGCATCAAGCTCCCGTGCCAGGTCTGCTGCTTCCAGCCGCTCCACGATGCTATGCAGTCCCGTCAAGGGCACCGCCAGCCAGTGCGGACGGTTCGCCGCCTCATAGGCCACTTCGTACGCAGCTTTTTCTATCAGGAACAGATCAAGCAACGGCTCTATCGCCTGGTCGTCGATCCATGGGACGGGCGCTGACGCCAGTTCCTCACGGTAGGCTGCCAGGAAGTTCGCCGATGCGCGGTCGCGGAAAGCAGTGAGATACGCTTCAAGGCGCTCGTCAACCACCGGCGCTGCGCCATCCTCGCCGCGCGCGGCCACGGCGGCGGCGTAGTCGAGCGAGCGCAAGAGGCCCGCTACGTCACGCAGCGGCGAGGATTTCAGGCGGCGTTCGGCAACACTGCGCGCCGGCTCTCCCTCGAAATCGATGATGTAGGCATCGTCCTGCACCACGAGGATCTGGCCCAGGTGGAAGTCACCATGGTGGCGGATAAGCAGGCCCGTGGCGGCCAGTGGCGCGATCTGGTCGACGCGCGATTTCAGTTCCTCGCGCTCGTTGCGTACGCGCGCGACACGCCTTGCAAGTTTGTCGTCTTCGCCCGCATCGAAGCCTTCGATGGCGGCGAACGCACGGTCGATTTGCACGTGGGCGGACTCCGCCCAGCGCCGGGTATCGGCGTCGGTCACAGGCTGCGAGGCAAACGCCATGTCATCGGTGGGACGCGCAAGCACCGCGTGCAGCTGGCCCAGGCGCGTACCCATCACCGCGGCAAAGGCGTCATAGCCGGCCAGCAATTCGGTCTGCCGATCGGCCTCACTGGCATGGGCGAATTCGTCGAAGCTTCGATGCAGGTAATCAAGTGTCCAGCGCCAGGCGTCGCCCTGGTTGCGCAGGAAACCCTGCAGCACGGCAAGCGTGGCTTCTTCGACGCCATCGCCGGCCATCCTGCGCACCTCACCCAGGAGTGGCGCGGTGTTGGCGAAACCCGCGTGGGTAAGGTACCGGCTCACTTCCACTTCGGGATTGATCCCCGGGGTAATCCGCCGCACCACCTTCAGCACGCCCCTGTCAGCGATGATCATCGAGCTGTTGGATTGCTCGGCCGTCAGCCACCGGTTCTCGACATCCGTGGGGAAGTCGATCGCGGCCAGTCCCGCCTCGGGGATGAAACGCAGTTGCGCCTTGGCCGCCTGCACGGTTTTCGCCGCGCGCAGGCCGCGGATCATGCCCGAGGCGAAAGCATCCAGGGTGAAGCCGTCAGTGAGGTAACCGACGCGGCGCCCGCGGCGTACGCGCGCCAGGGCCAGTTGCGTGGAGCGTACGGGCGTGGGTTCGTCCTCCCAGACGATGCCCAGCGGCAGTACGTAGCTTTCGTGCTCGCCGTTTTTCAGTTCCACATCGAGCTCGGCAAGCACGAGGTCTTCTCCGCGGTCGGGCCACTCGGCGGCGTACTTCACGTGCACCGAGGCAATGCCCTTGTCCTTGGCGGCGAACCAGCGACGCATGGCCAGGTACGTGGGCAGGATGTCGCGCTCGAGCACGCCACGGTGATGGGCCATCACCGGCCCCTCCGCGATCGGGCCGCGCAATACCAGGGTCTCGAAATCGGGCATGGTTTCAGGCGTGGGCTCGTGCCACTCGGGAAGCGCGGCATTGGCGCACAGCTGGAAGGAATAGAAACCATACGGCGGTATGGTCAGCAGGTATGGCAGCGTGCCGATCGGTGGGAACGACGAACCACCCATGATCTCCACCGGCACGTGGCCGTCGAAGGCGGCAAGGTCAAGCTCCACCGCCTGCAGCGAACGTGACAGGTTGGCCACGCACAATACCTGCTCGTCGCCAAAGGTACGCAGGTAGGCCAGCACCTTGCGGTTACCCGGATAGAGGAATTTCAGCTCGCCGCGGCCGAACGCCTTGTAGCGCGAACGGACGGCCAGCATCCGGCGGGTCCAGTTCAGCAGCGAATGCGGATCGCGCGACTGGGCTTCGACGTTGACTGCCTGGAAGCCGTAAAGCGGATCCATGATCGGCGGCAACACCAGGCTGGCAGGGTCCGCGCGGGAGAACCCGCCGTTGCGATCCACCGACCACTGCATGGGTGTACGAACGCCGTCACGATCGCCCAGGTGGATGTTGTCGCCCATGCCGATCTCATCGCCGTAGTACAGCACGGGAGTGCCGGGCATGGACAACAGCAGCGCGTTCATCAGTTCGATGCGGCGGCGGTCGCGTTCGAGCAGCGGCGACAGGCGCCGGCGAATGCCTAAGTTGATACGCGCGCGGCGGTCGGCGGCGTAGGTCTGCCACAGGTAATCGCGCTCGGAATCGGTCACCATCTCCAGCGTGAGTTCATCGTGGTTGCGCAGGAAAATCGCCCACTGGCAGTTCTCGGGGATCGCCGGTGTCTGCCGCATGATGTCGGTGATCGGGAAGCGGTCTTCGCGGGCGATGGCCATGTACATGCGCGGCATCAGCGGAAAGTGGAACGCCATGTGGCATTCGTCGCCGTTGCCGAAATAATCCTGGGTGTCTTCGGGCCATTGGTTGGCCTCGGCCAGCAGCATGCGGTCGGGATAGTTGTCGTCGATCTCCTTGCGGATGACCTTCAGTATCCCGTGCGTCTCGGGCAGGTTCTCGTTGTTGGTGCCCTCGCGCTCGATCAGGTAGGGCACCGCGTCAAGGCGCAGGCCGTCCACGCCAAGGTCCAGCCAGAAGCGCATCACGTCGAGCACCGCCTTGATCACCGCGGGGTTGTCGAAGTTGAGATCGGGCTGGTGCGAGAAAAACCGGTGCCAGAAATACTGGCCGGCAACCGCATCCCATGTCCAGTTCGATTTCTCGGTATCGAGGAAAATGATGCGGGTACCTTCGTAGGCCTGGTCGGTGTCCGACCATACGTAGAAGTTGCGCGCCGCTGAGCCCTTCTTCGCCGCCCTCGCCCGCTGGAACCACGGATGCTGGTCGGAGGTGTGGTTGATGACAAGCTCGGTGATCACGCGGATGCCGCGCTCATGCGCTTCGGCGATGAAGCGCTTCGCGTCGGAAAGCTTGCCGTAATCTTCGTGCACCGCCTTGTATTCGGCGATGTCATAGCCGTCGTCGCGCCTGGGGCTGGGGTAGAACGGCAGCAGCCAGAGGGTATTGACGCCCAGCTCGGCAATGTAGTCGAGCTTGTCGATCAAACCCTGGAAGTCGCCCACGCCGTCGTCGTTGGCATCGAAGAACGACTTCAGGTGCACCTGGTAGATCACCGCGTCCTTGTACCAGAGCGGATCGTCGGAGAACGCAACCTTCGATGCCCCGTTGTTTTTCGGCCGTCGTGCCATCGCTCAAGCTCCCTGGAAAGTGATGTGCCAGATCGCATACGGCATGCCCTGGCCGAGCCAGACATCCTGTCGGGCGCCGGACCAGGTGCTGCTGGCATCGTGGATGAGGTCGTTCGCCTGCACCGCGGCGCCATCGGGCAAGCCCCAGTCGGCCAGCGGCAGGGTGAAGTCGGTCGATTGCGCGGCGAGCGGATCCAGGTTGATCGCCACCAGAACGATGTCATCGCGATCGGCCGTTGTCTTCTCGAACACCAGTACCTGGCCGTTGCCCGATGGCAGGAAACGCACGTGGCGGTGGCTTTGCAGGGCCGGGTGTTCGCGACGGATCCGGTTCAGCTGGGTGATCTCCGCCACGATATTGCCCGGCATGGCGTAGTCGCGCGGGCGGATCTCGTACTTCTCCGAATCGAGGTATTCCTCCCGGCCGGGAATCGGCGTGCCCTCGCACAACTCGAAGCCCGAGTACACGCCCCACAGCCCAGACAGGGTCGACGCCAGCGCCGCGCGTATCAGGAAACCAGGCCGCCCGGAACGCTGCAGGAAGTAAGGATTGATATCCGGCGTGTTGACGAAGAAATTCGGCCGGAAGAATTCTTTCGGCGCGGTGGTGGTGAGCTCGGTCAGGTACTGGATGAACTCATCTTTCGAATGGCGCCAGGTGAAGTAGGTGTACGACTGGCTGAAGCCGGCCTTGGCCAGGCGGTACATCGGCTTGGGCCGCGTGAAGGCCTCGGACAGGAACAAGGTATCGGGGTACTGCGTGCGCACATGGCCGATCATCCACTCCCAGAAGGGAAAGGGCTTGGTGTGCGGGTTATCCACGCGGAACGTGCGCACGCCCTCGCCTGCCCAGTACAGCACCACGTCGCACAGCGCCTGCCATAGCGATGGGATGGCGCCCTCGGTATAGAAGTCGACGTTGACGATGTCCTGGTACTTCTTCGGGGGGTTCTCCGCGTACTTGATGCTTCCGTCGGGTCGGTAATCGAACCAGTCAGGGTGTTCGGTCAGCCATGGGTGGTCCTGCGAACACTGGATGGCAAAATCAAGCGCCAGCTCCAGCCCGTGGGCCTGGGCGGCATCGCGCAGCGCGCGGAAGTCTTCGATCGTGCCAAGCTGCGGGTGGATGTCGGTATGGCCACCCTCCTTCGAACCGATGGCATAGGGGCTGCCGACATCGGTGTCGCTAGGGGTAAGGGTGTTGTTCCTGCCCTTGCGGAAGGCCTTGCCGATCGGATGGATCGGCGGGAAATACAGCACGTCGAAACCCATCGCCTGGATGTCCGGCAAACGCTCGATCACGTCGCGGAAGCTGCCATGACGGTTCGCGTCGTCGGTGGCCGAGCGCGGGAAAAGTTCATACCAGCTGGCGAATTCGGCCGCGCGACGGTCCACTTCGAGCCTGAGCACCGGCGATTCCAGCGCAAAGGGACGCGGATCGGCTGCGTGCATGGCCTCTTCGGTGCCGTGATCGAGCAGGCGCTCGGTCCGCTCCGGATCCGGCGCCTTGTCCAGGGCCGCCAGCAGCGTCTTGAGCGGTTTGGCTTTCGAACCGGTGGCAGACTTGAGGGTCTTTTCAACCAGGCGCCTGCCCTCCTCAAGCTCCAGGGGCACGGCGATGCCGGCGTCAACTTTCGCCTTGAGTTCATGATGGTAAGAGCCGAAGGCATCGCGCCATGCCACCACGCCATATTCGTAACGGCCCACCCGATGAGGAATGAAACTGGCGATGTAGCGGTCGTTGTTCACCAGCTGCATCGGCACTTCGCGCCACTGTCGTTCGTCGAGCGCGCGCCAGCGAACCACGGCGGCCAGCACGTCATGGCCATCCATGAAGATGTCGGCCTCGACGGTGACTGATTCGCCCACCACGCGCTTGGCCGGGAACCGCCCGTTGTCCACCTGCGGCGTCATCGCCTCGATGGCGATGCGCGGCATCGCGGTGGCTTCAACGAGCTCGCGCCGGGCGGTGGTGGCGGCGATCTTGCCCTTGATCGGCAGGGTCGGTTCGAGCGTGAACTCGCGCACCTCCCCAGGCCCCAGCGCGATCACGTCGCCGCGGTCACCCGCGGGCATGCCAAAGCCCGATGCCGGGCCGCGCAACAGTTGCGCCACGGGCAGGCAATGCTCGTTGACCAGGTCGGCATTGGCCAGCACCACGCGCGCCTGGCGCGCCACGCCGACCGGCAGGCGATCGACGAACACCCACGCCGATACGTTATTGGTGGTGCGCGACTGCACCCGCTCGTCGCAACGGTGGTTCGCCATCCGCCGGTTGGCTGCCCGGATGGCATCGTCGATGGCAAGGGTGCTCCCGGCGCGCATGAGCGCGGGCGTGACAGCTTCACCACGGCGTGGATCCAGAACATCGTGTGCGCCCATCTCGAAGCCCATCGGCATCAGCCAGCCGGCGGCATGCGTGGCGGCGAAGTCGATGGCGCGCCGGTGGACACGTTCGAACGGCCCGAACTCGCCGCGGTCGTCGGCAAGACGATGGCCGAACGGCGCTTCCACCGATGCAATGGGCGAGGCGATGCGCTCCAGCCGGGCGTTCTCTGCCAGGTACCAGCCATCGCGGTAGTTCCACCACGGCGTTGAGGCGAACGTAGCGTCGAACGGCGCGCCAACGAGACGCTCAAGCTCAGCAGGCGACAGGCCGGGAGTCCAGGCCAGGAACAGGGGCTTCCCCGAGCCTCTCACGTGCTCGATCAAGCCGGTCCACTGCGCCGCATCGAACACCGCCGGCGCCAGTATGCGAAATCCATCCACGCCATCGGCCACGTGAGCAGCGAGGCGTTCGGCCCACCATGAAAGCGCCGGCACAAGTACCGCCGGGTCGTTGTAGCGCCACAGCACCGCGTCACCTTCGCTCGGCGTCCAGCGTGGATCGGGTGTCCCATGTTCGGTGAACACCGGCCGAAACCAGTCGACGTGTTCACGATGCACCGGCGCATCGGCGGACAGGCGGTCCATTACCACGTCGAGGATCAGCTTGAGCCCGTGCCGGTGTGCAGCGCTGGCCAGCTCCGATACCGGGGGGCTACCGTCGCGCGCAACCCGGTGGTCGGCTGTCAGGAAAATGTCATCGCTGTTGCCCGAGTCGAACGGCGGCGCCATGACTACATGCGTAAAGCCAAGACCGCTGGCATGCGCCAGCCATGCGTCGCAGCCCGCGGCATCGCCGGTCAGGCGCGGATGAAGGTAATAAAGGGCGAGCGCGAGGTTGGAAGGGGGTGCCGACATCTACCGCGATCTCCGTGCAAGGGGACGATCGCGGCCGAGACGCGGGCACGCACGCCAGTGCGCCTTGCGCACCGTTCACCGACAATCGTGACCTCTACGATGCCCGATAGGTCCGTTTGCACAGTGTGAAACGCACGGGAAAACGCTTGTTTACAGGCGGCGGCGCATCAGGCGCCGAACTTGATCTCGACGCCTTCGTGGCCGCGGTCCCATCCGCGCAGCTCATCGCGAATGTGCGCGATACGCTGGCGGCCGAGCGCATTACGCTCCTCATCGAGCACCAGGCCATCGAGCAGTTCCGCCAGGCGCTGCGCCGCGGGCAACATGGTGTCCCACGCGTCGAGCGCGGGCACGGGACCTGGCAGGGTCATGAAGAACGACAGGCCCGGGGTCTGCATGGCATCGACGCGCTTCAAGTCGAAGTTGCCGGGCTTGACCAGGTTCGCCACGCTGAAAATCGGGCCCAGCTCGCGACGGCCATCGACCATGCGATGGAAGATGCCCATGTCGCCGAATTCCAGGCCAGCTTTTTCGGCCGCCACGATGAGATCGGCGCCGTTGAAGACCTGGTCGTCACGCGATACCACGTACAGGCTGACGATGCGCTCGACGGGCCGCTCGGTAGGCCGGCGGCCCACGTCCGAACGCGGCGGCTCCGGTGGCGTGGCCGGCGTGGCACGGGGCGACGCCCGGTCCGATGAGGCCAGGTCGAACGGCGGCGATGGTTCGGATCCTGACGCAGGCGATGGTTCGGCCCCGCGTGCGGACATTTGTGCCGGGGGCGCCGGAGACCGCGCGCTCATGGTCGGTGCGGCGGGCTCCGTCGGAAGTGGCGAGCGCAGGATGTCCTCGATCGAAGCGGAGGACACCACCGGCGCGCTGCGTTCACCGGCAAGCGTGGCGCCGAGCCGCTCCAGTTCGTCCTGCATGTCCACGTCCAGAGTGCCCTGGCGCGGCGCACGCGAACTGGGCGGAGGGAAATCGAAGCGGTCGTCCCCGGCCACTGCCGGTTCATCGCCGAAGGTCGGTTCCCGACGCTCAGGCGCACGCTGCGGTGTCGGCGGCTGGGGCTTGCGGCGGCCCTGTTCTTTCTTCGGCTGGCCGAACAACCAGATCAGGCCCAGCACGATCACGGCCACGATCAACAGGGGCACGCCGACGGCGGGGTTCCAGGCCAGGGCTACGATGGGTTCGTGGGTCATTACCGGTTCCTTCAAGCGGCGCCAGCGAGCTTGGCGGCCTCGGCGAGGTCCACCTGGACCAGGCGGGACACGCCCGGCTCACGCATGGTAACGCCACAGAGCTGGTGCGCGGCTTCCATCGTGGCCTTGTTGTGGCTGACAAAGATGAACTGCACCTTCTCGCTCATCTCGCGCACCATCGCCGAGAATCGGCCAACGTTGGCCTCGTCCAGCGGCGCGTCCACCTCGTCGAGCAGGCAGAACGGTGCCGGGTTCAGGCCGAAAATGGCAAATACCAGCGATACGGCGGTAAGCGCCTTCTCACCGCCCGAGAGCAGCGTGATATTGCTCACGCGCTTGCCCGGTGGCCGGGCCATGATCGCAACGCCGGTGTCCAGGAGATCTTCGCCGGTGAGCTCCAGGTAGGCATGGCCGCCGCCGAACAGGCGGGGGAAGAGTTCCTGCACGCCGGCATTGACGCGGTCGAAGGTTTCCTTGAAGCGCTGGCGCGTTTCCTTGTCGATTTTCTTGATGGCGTTTTCCAGCGTTTCCAGGGCGTTGATGAGATCGGTTAGTTGCGCGTCGAGGTAATCCTTGCGCTGGGATTGCTCGGCGTGCTCCTGGATCGCGGCAAGGTTTACCGGTTCGAGCCGGATGATTTTCTGCGAAAGCTCGGCCAGCTGGGCCTGCCACCGCGAGGGTTCGGCATCTTCGGCAAGCTCGGCCAGCAAAGGCTCCAGTTCCAGTCCTGACGATGCGATGGCCTCGGCGAGCGTGGCCGCCCGCATATGGATCGACTGCGCCGCCAGGCGCTTTTCGGTCACGCCTTCGCGTACCTGGGTGAGCAGGTGCTCGATACGCTGGCGTTCGTGCTCGAGCTTGCGGAACTCGGTATCGAGGTCTTCCAGTGCACGGCGGGCATCGACCAGCTGGCGGTCCACCAGCAGGCGCTGGTCGAGGTAGGTCTGGCGCTCGGCCTCGAGCTCGGCGATCGGGTCGCTGCCCGCGGCCAGTTGCTCGGTGATCTCGGTGCGACGCGACTGGATCTGCTTCAGCTGGGCGTCCATGCGGCCCAGTGCCTGTTCAAGGCCCGTGAGCGCTGCACGTTTGGATTCCATGCCCAGCGCCAGTTGATGCGACTGCTCGGCGGCCTCGCGGGCGTTGATACGCGCTTCCTCGCGCGCTTCGAGCAGTTCGCGGCGTTCGTTCTCCAGGGCGCGGCGCTCATCCTCCATGTCGCCCATGTCGCCGACCGATTCATCCAGGCGCGCACGCGCCTGGCGTGCCTGCCCTTCCATTTCGTCCAGCTGCTCAAGCACCGTGGAAAGCTCCACGCCGACCTTCTCGCTACGGGCACGGGCCGTTTCCATCTTGCCGCGATGGCTCTGCAACTGGCCGGCCAGCTCCGACAATCGGCGGTGTGCGGCGTAGAGGTCGCGCTGGGCGTCGTCGCGCGCACGCTCGGTCTCGAACTTGGACGTACGAAGCGCTTCCAGCCGCTCAGTGCCTTCCTCACCCTGCGCTTCCAGTGTCTCGAGCTGGGCGGCGAGTTGGCGCATGTCGCGCTCGCGCGCGAGCACACCCACCTGATTGCCCTGGGCGCGGCGAACGCGGGCGAACCCCGGACCCATCCATGCGCCGTCGCGGGTGATCACCGATTCGCCGGCAGCGAGCGATGCGGCGATGCGGCGGGCCTCTTCAAGGGAATCGGCCACCCGGATGCGGGCCAGCACATGCGTGATGGAAGCTGGACCGCGGACATGGGCGGCGAGGCTGCCGGCGGGGGCGTCACCACCGGTGGCCGACGCGAACAGCGCAACGTCAGCGTCGGTGAGATCACCCAGTTCCGCGGCAAGCGCCAGCGGATCGTCCACCAGCACGCCGTCGAGCAGGCCCGCCAGGACGGTTTCCGCCGCCGCTTCGAAGCCGGTATCGACGTTGAGCGACTCGCCCAGGCGACGCGCACTGGCCAACCCTAAGCGATCAAGCCAGCCGCTGGCGGCGCTTTCTTCCTGGCCCAGGGCCGCGTGCTGCAGCGCTTCGAGCGAGGCGTGTCGGCCACGCGCGGTTTGCAGCTGCTGGCGCGCCTCATTCAACTGCGCCTGCACCTGGCGTTCTTCGTCCAGTACACGCTCGTGCGCGACCTTGTGCTGGTCCAGCATGCCGCCCAGGGTTTCCACGCGCTCGCGCTGGGTATCGTGCTCGGTGTCCAGGGCTTCGGCGGCGGCGTCGAGCGCGGCCACGTCGAAGGCTTGCCGTTCGCCCTCCAGTGCCTCGCGGCGACGGGAGAGGTCGATGGCCTGGCGATCAAGGTAGTTCAGGCGTGTGCGTTCGACTTCCGCCGCACGGGAGGCTTCCGAGGCACCGCGGGTGTGCGTGTCCCAGCGCGACTGCCAGTCGGCCAGCTTCGTTTCGGTGCTGCGTTGCTGCTCGGCGGTGTCGTCCTGCATCTGCTGGAGCGATTCCAGCCGCGGCTCACCCTCGGCCAGCGCGGTGCGCAGCGCCTCGATCTGTTCGTGGTCGGCGTTGATGTGGCCCTGCAGCTCTTCGAACTCGCGCTCGGTCTCGCCCTGGGCGCGGGTCAGCCGCTCGGACAGTTCCCGGTTGTGACGCACCTGCTGCTCGACGCGGGCGATCTCGGCGCCCACCTTGTAGACATCGGCCTGCACCGTGTTCAGGTGTTCGCTGGCGGAGTGATGCGTGTCGCGGATACCCTCCAGTTGGGCTTCCACCTGGCGCTGCTGGGCCAGGTGGCGCTCGATCTCCAGTTCCGCCTGGCGCAGCGAATCGCCCTCACCTTCGCCCTGCCTCTGCAGCGCACGGTATTCGAGCGCACGCATTTCGGCCTCGCGGCGGTTCTGTTCTTCCTTCAAGGCCTTCCAGCGCTCGGCGGCGCGGGCCTGGCGGTTGAGATGGTCCAGCTGTTTGTCGACCTCGTCGCGCACGTCCTTGACGCGGTCCAGGTTCTCGCGGGTCGACTTGATCCGGCTCTCGGTTTCCTTGCGGCGTTCCTTGTACTTGGAGATGCCGGCGGCTTCCTCCAGGTGGGTGCGTAGTTCGTCCGGGTGGGCTTCGATGATCTGGCTGATCATGCCCTGCTCGATGATCGAGTAGCTGCGCGGACCTAAGCCTGTGCCCAGGAAGAGGTCGGTGATGTCGCGCCGGCGGCAGCGTCCGCCGTTGAGGAAATACGACGATTGCCCGTCGCGGCTGACCAGGCGTTTGACGGATATCTCCGCGTATTGCGCCAGCTCGCCCTGGATGGTGCCGTCGGCATTGTCGAAGATCAGCTCCACCATGGCCTGGCCGACCGGCTTTCGCGACGTGGAGCCTGAGAAGATCACGTCGGTGAGCGAATCGCCGCGCAACCGACTGGCCGCGCTTTCACCCATCACCCAGCGGATGGCATCGATGATGTTTGACTTGCCGCAGCCATTGGGGCCAACGACACCCGTCATGTTGGTGGGCAGGTGCAGCGTGGTCGGGTCGACGAACGACTTGAAACCGGCCAGCTTGATGGTGGTCAGGCGCATTGATTCTTGTATCCAAGGAAAACGGCTAGGTCAGGCGGCGCCCCCGCGCCGCCTGACGGACCACTGTGCCAAACGCCTCCCCTCGACGCAACGCGCCGTGATGGAAGACTCCAGGTGAGGAATATTCGGCAAGCGCTTATTTCTTCGACTCTTCAGGTGTCCGGGCATCGATCGCCAACGCGTGGATGCCATCGGGCAGCATGCTGTCCAGGGCGGCGTAGACCAGGCGGTGGCGCTTGATGGGCGACTGGCCGGCGAAGGCGCTGGCGGTGATGGCCACGTGGAAATGGCCCTTTCCCTCGCCCGTATGGCCGGCGTGCTTGTGCCCTTCGTCGGTGACCACCAGCGCTTCGGGCGCCAGGGCGGCCGTCAGGAGCGCATGGATCCGGGCGACTTTCGCTTCCGTCACGGTCGTTTCTATCCCAAGGGAAAGTCGACCATATTAACCGACCTGCCCTCGCCCGGCGGCTAATCGACCTTATGGAAAAGGCCGGCCGGGGGGTCAGTAGCGTCGGTCTGCATGGCGCCTGACGCCTTCACCACCTGGTAGGTGAACAGGCGTGGCGAGGTCGCCAGGTCGCCGCCGCAGGCACCGCCATGGCGTTCATGCACGTCCACCACGAAATTCTGTGCGTCCGCCTCGTAGGGGATATAGCTCAGGCAATCGTCGGCAATCGTGGTGAAATTGTTCTTGTGCAACGACGCGCTCACCCGGGCCACCGCGGCCGCCTCGTCCGGCACCACCAGGGGTGGTGGCAACTCGCTGGCCGGTGCCTCGGCGCCGGCCTTCTCGTGGTCGTCCTGACCTGAGCACGCCGCTGCCGCCGCCACCAGCAGCATGGCAACCAGGGCCCGGCCCAGGCTTCGGCCCAGGTTCATGCTTCCGGCCTCATGTACGGGAACAACAGCACATCGCGGATCGAGGATGCGTTGGCCAGCAGCATGACCAGCCGGTCGATACCCACGCCCAGCCCACCGGTGGGCGGCAGGCCCACTTCGAGCGCGCGGATGTAGTCGGCATCGAAGTGCATGGCCTCGTCGTCGCCGGCGTCCTTGGCGTCCACCTGGGCCTGGAATCGCGCGGCCTGGTCTTCCGGGTCATTGAGCTCGGAGAACCCGTTGGCCAGTTCCTTGCCATTGACGAACAGCTCGAAGCGGTCGGTGATGCCGGGGTCCGAGTCGCTCTCGCGGGCCAGCGGGGACACTTCCACCGGATGATCGGTGATGAAGGTCGGCTGCACCAGGGTGTGTTCGACGGTCTTCTCAAAGATCTCAAGCAACAGCTTGCCCCAGCCATAACCGGGTTTGACGTTCACGCCCAATCGCCTGGCGTGCGTGGCCATCGCCTCGCGGTCACGCAGTTCCACGGGCCTGATTTCAGGATTGAGTTCGAGCACCGCGTCTTCCATGCGCCAGCGGCGGAAGGCCGGCCCTACGTCAATGGCGGCGCCGTCCCACTCCAGTTCGGTGGTACCCAGCACGTTGCGCGCGGCCTCGCGGATCATCCCCTCAGTGATGTCCATGATGTCGTGATAAGTGGCGTAGGCCTGGTACAGCTCAAGCATGGTGAACTCGGGGTTGTGCCGGGTGGACACGCCCTCGTTGCGGAAATTGCGATTGATCTCGTACACGCGGTCGAAGCCACCTACCACCAGGCGCTTGAGGTAAAGCTCCGGTGCAACCCGCAGGTAAAGGTCGATGTCCAGCGCGTTGTGGTGGGTGATGAAGGGGCGTGCGGTGGCTCCGCCGGGGATGATGTGCATCATCGGCGTTTCCACCTCCATGAAGCGGCGCGGCGATGCCTCCAGCCATGTGCGGATGAAACCGATGGTCTTCGAGCGCAGCGCGAAGGCGCGGCGCGATTCCTCGGTGACGATCAGGTCGACATAGCGCTGGCGGTAGCGCTGCTCGACGTCGGACAGGCCGTGGAATTTGTCAGGCAGGGGGCGCAGCGACTTGGTGAGCAGGCGCAGTGCGTCCACCTTCACCGACAGCTCGCCGGTCTTGGTGCGCATCAGCAAGCCCTCGGCACCGACAATGTCGCCGACATCCCAGCCCTTGAAGGCCTCGTACGGCTCGCCCAGCGTGCCCTGGTGGATGAACAGCTGGATGCGCCCGGTGCCGTCCTGCATCTGCACGAAGCTCACCTTGCCCTGGATGCGCCGCAACACGATGCGGCCGGCCACGGCCACGCGACGCGGCTGGGCCTCGATGGCCTCGGCTGTCCATGTCTCCGTGTCGGCGTATTCCGCCTGCAGGTCGCCGGCGAAGCTGTCGACCCGGAAGTCGTTGGGAAAGGCCACGCCGGCCTTGCGCAGACCACCGAGTTTTTCGCGCCGCTCGGCGATCAGGCGGTTTTCATCAACGGGTGGGGTGGCAGGCGTGAGTTCGGTCATCTGAAGGCTACTGTGTGCTTTGGGGTTCCCCGGACCATATATCCGGGGACAGCCCGGCACTCTAGCTGCTGCGCTGCGGCATCGGCAAGCCGCCATCGACGGGCTTGGATAGCATCCTCAAGCGCACATCCTGCCCGAAGGAGGCAACGTCCACCACGTTGAACCCTGTGGCATCGGCCAGGGATGCCGGGCCCGGCAAGTGGAACAGTGGACGACCTTCATGGCCCAGCACGCATGGAGCGATATACAGGAGGATCTCATCGACGAGCCCCGTGGAAAGCCATGCGCCCGATAGCCGCGCGCCCGCCTCCACCTGCACTTCCCGAAAGCCGCGCCGCCCCATGTCATGCGCCACCCAGGCCAGGTCGATTCGCTCGCGATTGAGCGGGGTGGGTATCCGCTCGACCGTGAGAGAGGGATCGTCCGGCAGATGGCGGCCCCGGTAGACGATGGTCGGCGCCGATTCGTCGCAGAGCCGGGCGGTCGCCGACATGCGCCCCTGCGAGTCCAACACGATCCGGGTGGGCTGAAGATGGGGTCCGGACAGAACCTCCCTGACCGACAATGCCGGATCATCGGCCAGGACCGTGTCCACACCGGTAAGGATGGCGCAACTGCGCGCGCGCCAATGCTGGACATCCGATCGCGACAAGGCGTTAGTGATCCACTTCGACTGCCCGCCGGACAACGCGGTGCGTCCATCCAGGCTGATGCCCGATTTCAGGCGGATCCACGGTCGTCCCTGCGTCACGGCGAAGAAGTAGCCGCGATTCTGCGCCGCGGCCCGGTCACGCATCAGCCCCACCTCTACCCGGACCCCGTGATGGCGCAAGCGCTCCAGGCCGCGCCCGTCCACGGCAGGGAAAGGGTCCTCGTGGGCAACGACTACCCGCGCAACCCCCGCCGCCAGCAGGGCGTCGGCACAGGGTGGGGTGCGACCATGATGCGAGCACGGCTCGAGTGTGACGTAAGCGGTGGCACCAGTCGTATCGCCACCGGCGTCGGCCAGCGCAACCACCTCAGCGTGCGGGCCGCCCGCCCGTTCATGCCAGCCGCGCCCGAGCACCCGGCCATCGCGGGCAATGACACAACCCACGGCGGGATTGGGCCGGCACGTGGGTGCGCCAAGTTGCGCAAGATCCAGGCTCTGGGCCATGAACTGGTGGTCCAGGTCGTCGTACATCGGAACGGCCGCCGGCCCGTTCACGGCAGGCGCTCCGCCCGTACGGCTGGATAGACATCGATACGGTAGACATGACCACCGTAGCCACCGGCGAAATAACCTTCGCCCCCGGGGTCCGGTGTCAGGGACGAGAGTCCTCCACTACTGGCCCGGCACGTACCCAGCCAGGAACGCGACACGAGGTCGAACACGGCCACCGTACCGTCATAGCCTCCCGTGGCAAGGGTGACGCCGTCCGCTGAGGCGGCCACGCACTTGATGGAATGCCGATGAGGTGTTTCGAACCGTTCCATGCTTTGCTGCGTCCACAACCGTAACGTCAGGTCGCGACTGACGCTTGCGAAGACTCCCTCGCCTATCGTGCAGCAGCCGTTGGCAATCCTGTCGTGGGCGCGCGCGATGTGGTTCAGCGGCAGAAGGGTTTGTGTGTCGTGCCAGGCCACGCTAGTGTCGGCGCAAACGCTGAAGATCGTCCGTCCATCACAGGCCAGTGCCTTGATGGCGTTGGCATGCATCGGCACGCTGGCCACCACATCCATGCCTCCGTCGGCTGAGCGCGCAAGCACCAGCCCTTCACCGGTATAAGTGCCGATGACCGCATGCGGACGCCCATCGCGCATGAACGTGGCTGCGCAATTAAGCGGCGAACGATGATGGGCGATCACATCGCCGGTTCGCGCGTCGAACAGTGCACCCATCTGGCCACCTGTCAGCAGGCTGCCGTCGAAGTCGAGCAGGAAGTTGCACAGGCTGCCCATGCTGCCACTCAAGGCTCCGCCGGTCTTCCACAGGCCCGCGTCGCCGATGGTGTGCAATCCATCGTCCAGGGCAAGCACGGCATTTACGCCGCTGGTCGGTCCGACGTTGCGCAAGTCCCATCGATTGCTGTTCGGTGTCCACGTGGCGAAGGAAGATCCGAAGGTGGCGAATACCACCGTGTTGTCTTCCGCAAACGCCGCGCTCCTGGGCCAGACCTGGCTGGGCAACTGGCCTTCCGCATGGGACACCAGCGCACCGGCATCATCCGGTCGCCACAGTTTCACGGTGCGGTCATAGCTGAGGCTGAGCAGCTGCCGGGTGGATTCATCCCATACAACACGCTTGATGCCTGCCTGATGGGCTTGCACCCGGCGCACATCATCGCCGGTCATGATGGAAAGCCGGCCATTATCGTCGCCGGCGAAGATCGTTCCCGAGCGCGCGATACAAAGCGTGTCGGTCTCGATGCCACCGGTTTCCATGACCGCGATCTGACGCTCTGCGGCCACATCCCAGCGACGCACCGTGCCATCGTCACTGCTGGATATCACTTCCCGGCCATCAGGTGACCAGACCACCGAAATCACGTCCGCCTCGTGGCCTTCGAGCAACGCCAGTGCTGTTCCGTCGACGCCATGCACACGGACCGTGCGATCCCTTGAGCAGGTTGCCACCATCGTCCCGTCGGGTGAGAAGGCTGTCATCTCGACGTCGTCTTCGTGGCCCCGCAACAAGGCCACCATGCGCATCGACGGCACCGACCAGACCCTGGCGGAATAATCGCTGCTCGCGCTGGCAAGCAAGCTGCCGTCCTGGCTGAATGCGCACTGGTTGGCTAGATGGTCGTGCCAGCCGCGGGCCACTGCCGCGCCCCCGGCATCCCACAGAATCACCCGATTGTCGTATCCGGCGGTGGCCACATAACCTGAAGGGTGGGCCGCCACGCCGCTGATAGGTGCGTCATGCCTCATGGCGGACCTCCATGTCGCTGCCGATCACCATCGTATGGTTTTTCTTCAGGATCTTTGCCTCGATGTACCGGCGGTTATAGGGATTGATGAAGACGCCGGTGGACTCAGCGACCGTATCGATGCCATGCGCCTGCAAGGTGGCCACCTTGTCGGGGTTGTTGGTCAGCAAGCGACATTGATGGACGCCCATTGCACGCAGCATGGCTGCCGCGCAACTGAAATCCCGCCCGTCCTCGGGCAAGGCAAGCATGCGGTTGGCCTGGAATGTATCGGCGCCTTTGGTTTGCAATACATAAGCATCGAGCTTGGCGTACAACCCGATGCCCCGCCCTTCTTGCCTCAGGTAAAGCAGGTACCCGCCGTCCTCGCCAAGGCGCGCCAGCGCTTCGTTGAGTTGTTCTCCACAATCACACCGTCGCGAGGCAAAGACATCGCCAGTGAGGCATTCGGAATGGATACGCACCAGGGGCGTCCCGGTTCCCTGCCCGTCGACCCGGATGGCGACATGCTCCGCACCATCGGACAAGCCGCGGAACGTGATGAATTCCGCTTCGATGTCCGTGGTTCCAAGGGGAATCCTGGCGATTGAACGTATCGTGAGATCTTGCATGAGCAGGCACTCCATTGCTTTGGTTGGGGAGGTCATCCCAGGCCGTCGATGGCCACTCGGAAACCCATGACGTAGATGTCCCTGGCGAACCGTCCATGGCGGCGGCGGGTGCGGGCCAGGTCCCGGTAGCGCGTGAAACTGCCGCCTCGTGCGACATGGTTGGTCCACGGACAAGTGGCAAGGTCGTCTTCGACGTGCTGCCCCTGCGGGTACGGCGCGTAGACCCCGCTCACCCATTCCTCGACGTTACCTGCCATGTCCAGGCAACCGAAGGGGGATGTCCCGCGGGAAAATGCACCCACGGGCGTGGATGCGAATAAACCCGACTCGACCGTGTTGGCGTGGTCAGGAAGGAAATCATCACCCCACGGGAATTCATATCCGTCCGGGCCCCGTGCCGCGTACTCCCATTCCGCTTCCGTTGGCAGGCGCCACGGTTGACCGGTCGCCGTGCCAAGCCACCTTGTATAGGCCACCGCGTCATCGTAGGTCACCGTGTGCACCGGATGATTCGATAGCAGGTCCGGCATCCGCCCCTGCGGCCACGCGGTGGGAATACCCTGGTGGCCGGTGTCGGCGACAAAGGCGGCGTATTGACCGTGACTGACCGGATAGCGTCCGATCCGATAGTCGCCGAGCGGCACCCGGTGGGCCGGGCGCTCTTTCTCTATCCATTCTGGCCGCAAGCCCAGCCCCGGGTACTTGCGCAGCACTTCCCCGGCAGTGCCCTCAAGGCCGATCACGATTTCCGCTCCGGCAACCGGTTGAACGACCGGCACCAGCGGATCGACGCGCCTGTCGCCTGTCATCGCAAGCAAATTGCCTGCGAGGATCCTTTCGTCGATGTCGTATTCAATGCCTTCGACCACGGCGATCCACTGGTCGGGCGACATAACCGCAAGGCGCGACCATGTCGATGGACGCGTGATGCGGGCAGTGGCCGCATCGCGTGCGGACATGCCCATCAGCTCACGATCACTGGCGTCCGCACTGAGGTACCCGGCAAACACCGGCCAATGCCGGAAGCCATGCGGAACGTCCGGCTGGCCTGGCGTATCTAACGCCTGCATTCGAACGCGGCCTGCAGGCAATTGGTTTCGAATACAGTCCAGTAGTCGCCGCTTCGCCCGAGGCGATCGGCTTCTTCGACGCAAGGCAGTTTCCACACAGGCGGGGAAAGTCCCGCCGCGGCGGCGGCGGTGGCATAGGCCTGCGCCGACCAGCGATGGAAGGTAAACGGACTGGGCGGGTCGGTCATGAAATGGCCACGATGCCTGGCCCCGCCTTCGAGGTCCGTCTGGTCCATCACGTGCACGCCATAGGCGGTGAAATTGCCCTTGGCCAGGTCGAACGTGGGATTGACGGTGTAGGCGACAAGGCGACCGCCAGGCTTGAGGTTGCGAGCCACCGACCTGAACATGGCGGTGAGCTGGTCCGGGTCTTCGGCGTAGTTGAACAGCCACGCCGCGCTGACCACGTCGAACTGGCCAAGCTCCGGCATGCCCCGCGCGTCGCCGACCTCGAAGAGGATGTCGTCGCCATCGAGAAGCGATTGTGCCCTCGCCAGGCGGATCATCTCAGGGGAGATGTCAACGCCCGTCACCTTCCGCGCGCCCAGCTTGTGGATCCGCCGGCTGAAATCGCCGTGGCCGCAGGCCAGGTCCAGCACGGCTAGTCCAGCCATGTCGCCGAGCAGGCCCATGTAGGTGCGGACCTCGATCGGGCGTTGGGATGCGCTGGACGTAAATTCGTCGAACTTGCTGCCGATGTCGTCGTAAACCGGCTTTACCTGTGCACTCATGCGTCGCTCCTTGTCAGTGCTTGCTGTAAATGATGAATCCGGCCACTACGCATGCCGCGCCAACAAGCTTGCGCGTGCTCACCGGCTGCACCGCCAGGCCCGCCAGGCCGAAATGGTCCATGAGCATGGCGCCAAGCACCTGGCCCACGACAACGGCAAGGATGAAGGTGGTGACGCCAAGGCGCGGGGCCATGAAGAGGGCGGTGCTGACATAGACCAGGCCAGCCACGCCGCCGAACCATATCCACGCCGGCGCGGCGGCGGCCTTGCTCCATTGCGGCGCCGGAACACCGCTGATGGCCAGCAACGGCACAAGGGCCAGAACACCAACCATGAGGGACACCAGCGTGGCCCACAGCGGATGCCCGAGGACGCGGCCGAGCTGGCCATTCGCCGATGCCTGGTAGGGGACGACCGCACCGGCGCAAGCGGAAAGCAAAAGGTAGAAAAGTTGCGTTGCCTGACTCACTTCATTCGCCTCGACGGACCTTCGTTGAAGTTAAGGATGGCAGTGGATTTTGTAATTGGCTGTAGGCGAACGGTGGCAGGAATGTAGGCGCACGCCTCAGCTTTCGCTTACAAAAAAAAAACCGGGCAACGGCCCGGTTTTTTTGACTGGTGATGGTTCGAAGACGCGCTACGCGTCCACCCGCTTCGAACCTGCTTCCAGACCCGACTTCAAGCTGGCCTCGATGAACTCGTCAAGGTCGCCATCAAGCACCTTCTGTGTATCGGTGCGTTCGATGCCGGTGCGAAGATCCTTGATCCGCGACTGGTCGAGCACGTAATTACGGATCTGGCTGCCCCAGCCGATGTCGGACTTGGTGGCCTCAAGGGCGTCTTTCTCTGCATTGCGCTTCATCACCTCAAGCTCATACAGCTTGGCCTTGAGCATCTTCATCGCACGGTCGCGGTTGGCGTGCTGGCTCCGTTCGGTCTGGCACGCCACCACCGTATTGGTGGGCACATGGGTGATACGCACGGCCGATTCGGTTTTATTCACGTGCTGGCCACCCGCCCCCGATGAACGGTAGACGTCGGTTCTAAGATCAGCCGGATTGATGTCGATCTCGATGTCGTCGTCCACTTCGGGCGATACGAACACCGAGGTGAAGCTGGTATGGCGGCGGTTGTCCGAGTCGAAGGGGCTCTTGCGCACCAGGCGGTGCACGCCGATCTCGGTTTTCAGCCAGCCATAGGCATAGTCGCCCTCGACACGGAAGGTGGCCGACTTGATACCGGCCACTTCACCGGCGCTGGCTTCCATCAGTTCGGTTTTCCACCCACGCGCCTCGCACCAGCGCAGGTACATGCGAAGCAGCATCTCGGCCCAGTCCTGGGCTTCGGTACCGCCGGCGCCGGCCTGGATGTCGACGAAGGCGTAACTGGCATCCATTTCGCCGGCGAACATGCGCTGGAATTCCAGCTTGTTGACCCTGGTGTCGAGCCTGGCGAGGTCGGTTTCAATGGAAGCCACGGTAGCTTCATCACCGTCGGCAGCGGCCATCTCCAGTAATTCCCCGGCATCGGCAAGGCCCGAGGAGAGTTCGTCGATGCCGGTAACGATGGTGTCCAGGCCCGCGCGCTCGCGGCCAAGCTCCTGGGCACGCTTGGGGTCGTCCCACACCGTGGGACTTTCCAATTCGCGGCCGACTTCTTCCAGGCGTTCTTTCTTTACAGCGTAGTCAAAGATACCCCCTGAGCGATTCCACCCGGCCGGCGAGGTCGGTGATACGCGCAAGGATGGGATTGGTCTCGATCATGTCGGGCCCGGGAAGGTGTTGGGGAATAGCTGTACATCATACCATCGCGGCGGCAGGCCCTGCCCCGAGGGCCTGCTGGTGCACCCCCGCCACGGCGCGGCCGGACGGGTCGGCTGCGGCGGCGAAGGCCGGGTCCCAGGCCAATGCGGCCGGCGAGGAACAGGCGATGGACTTGCCCCCGGGGACGGTAGCGGCACAGGCGTCCCCCGGAAAATGCTGCTCGAAGATCCTGCGGTAGAAATAGGCTTCCTTGGTGGCCGGCGTGTTGTAGGGAAAGCGTGAGGCCGCCGCGGCAAATTCACGATCGCTGACGGCACTTTCGGCGTGCGCCTTCAGCCCATCGATCCAGCCATAGCCCACGCCGTCGCTGAACTGCTCTTTCTGCCGCCACAGGATCGAATCGGGCAATGCACCTTCGAATGCCTGCCGCAGGATGGCTTTTTCCATGCCGCCGGTGGGCACCATCTTGGCCTTCGCATCGATGCCCATGGCGGTGTCGATGAATTGAAGATCCAGGAACGGCACACGCGCCTCCACGCCCCAGGCGGCCATCGACTTGTTCGCTCGAAGGCAGTCGTAACTATGCAGGGCGTCTATCTTGCGCACGGTTTCGTCGTGGAAATCCCGCGCCGAGGGCGCCTTGTGGAAATAGAGGTAGCCGCCGAATATCTCGTCCGACCCCTCCCCGGACAGCACCATCTTCACGCCCATGGCCTTGATCCGCCGCGCCAGCAGGAACATCGGCGTCGAGGCGCGGATGGTGGTCACGTCGTAGGTTTCGATGTGGCGGATCACCTCGGGCAGCGCATCCAGGCCCTCGTCGAACGTATAGGTAAAGCCGTGGTGCACGGTGTCGAGCGCCTTGGCGGCCACTTCCGCGGCAGCCAGATCCGGTGAGCCGGCAAGCCCAATGGCAAACGAATGTAGGCGGGGCCACCAGGCTTCCGCACGGTCGTCGTCTTCAACGCGGCGACGGGCGAACTGCGCCGCCACGGCCGCCACCAGCGAAGAATCCAGGCCCCCGGACAACAGCACGCCGTACGGGACATCCGTCATCATCTGCCGATGCACGGCCGCTTCGAAGGCGGTGCGCAGCGCCCCGGGGGCGATCGACCTGCCTTGCGTGGCCTCGTAGGCACGCCAGGGCGTTTGCCAGTACTTCACCAGCGTACCCGATGAGCTGTCATACACGTGGCCTGGCGGGAACTCGGTGATGTCCGCGCACAGGCCCACCAGGGATTTCATTTCAGAGGCCACGCACAACCGGCCGTCGCCGTCGTGTCCCCAGTACAGCGGGCACACGCCGAGCGGATCGCGGGCAATGAGGTAGCGGTGCGTGGCTGCGTCCCAGAGCGCAAAAGCGAAAATGCCATTGAGTCGGGACAGGAACCCCGTGCCATGCTCGCGATACAAGGCGTTGATCACCTCGCAGTCGGAGCCGGTGGTGAAATCGTAGGCGCTGTCCGAGCGCAATTCCCGGTGGTTATAGATCTCGCCGTTTACCGCCAGCGCCAGCGCGCCATCGCGCGAGCGCAGCGGCTGCGCGCCACTGGCCGGGTCAACGATAGCCAGGCGCTCATGGACCAGTATCGCGCCGTCGTCGACGAACACGCCGCTCCAATCGGGGCCGCGATGACGCTGGCGCTGGGACATCTGCAACGCAAGGCTGCGCAGCGCGGGCAAGTCGTCACCGGCGGCAAGGTCGAACATGGCGAAGATGGAACACATGGCTTGTTGTCTCCAGGGTTTTCAAGCATCGAAAACGACGAAGGCCCGCTTTAGGCGGGCCTTCGTCGTTGTATGGGGTGATGAATCTACCGCCTACACGAGGGCCCGCCCGGATCGCCGGGATTATTATTCAGGCCATTATTCGCATCGATACCAAACGCGCCGTGGGCGCATGTCGGTGAAGCGGCAAAGGGGTGGGTGACCACGGTCATGGCTTGACTAAAACAGACTTCGCTTCGATACGCAAGGGTTATCACAGTCGATGCACGGTCCTGGCGCCGGTCATCGGATCGATGGTAGTGAATTGTGACAACCCCATGGCGGTCAATCGCAACCGCAATTCCGCGTCGGCCCTTTGCCCCTCATCCGATTCGGACATTTGCCAATCCGGGTCAGGCGTCGTCGCCGGGTTCTCGCCTCCGGCAGCGGGACCTGCGAGAACCCACGTCAAATGACCCATCGACATGTTGCCAAGGGCGGCGTTCACGTCGGCCGACGTCAGGGCATCCATCACGAGGGCGGTTTGCTCCATGTCCATGTCGGCGATCTGACGATCCACACCTGCAACCAGGACCGATTGAACTTCCGCTGGATCCTCAAATCGCGTGGCAAGTGCCCGACGATAGCCCTGTGCGTGCAGATCGAGTTCTTCCTGGGTTACCGGTTCACGACCCTCCACCAACCCGGACACCACTTCCCGCGCCTCCTCCAGGGCGTCAAGGGCACGGGAATTCTCCACCGAAGAGGCGAAGCCGCCTATCCGTACGCCGCGGGTCTGCGTGGCCAGGGAACGCAAGCCATAGGTCACGCCCTGCTGCTCGCGCAGTGCTCTCTTGACCCGGCGCTGGATGATCTGGTCGATGCACGTGGAGAGCACGTCATTCGTACTGCCATCGCGAGGCACCGGGTACCCCAGCATCACCTCTGACTGATCTCCCCCGTCGACGGTGAGCACATGCATGCCCGGGTGGACGGACTGTGTCAACACCGGAACATCTGCGCGACCGCGCTCCCGTGCACCGTCCACCGTGCCGAATGCCTGCACCAGGCCTGTCGATAGCGTACCAACGTCGATGGGACCGATCGCTATGATGGTCGCTTTGGACCAATCAAGGCATCGACTGGCCCACCTCGTAAGATGGTCGCCCGTGATAGCAGCCAGCGATGCCCTGGTGCCCTCGCCCGCGGGATCCCGGCCGTAGGGATGTTGTTCCCCCAGTATCAACGTGTCCATCAGGGCGCTACTGCGTAGGGCCAGGTTGGTCCTCAGCCGATCGATATTGATTAGCGCCCTTGCACGTGATTGACTGAGCAGCTCGTCAGGAAAATGATTATCGGTGAGCATGTCCACGACAATCTGCGTACCCTCCACCAGGTTTGCCTCCAGCCCCGCCAGGACAATGGTTGAATAACCTTCCGTCGCCCGCGCCGTGACAGACAAACCAAGCTCATCGAGCCTGCGGTCAAGCGCAGATCCTTCCAGCTTACCTGCGCGCTGCTTCAACACATGCAAAGCGAGGTTGGCAACACCCAGGCGAGTATCGGGATCCAGGTCACCCATGCGCCCCCCGTCGAAGACGAAAACCAACCGGGCGTCGTTGCCGTCGCCCATGGGCGCAAACACCACGGGCAAGCCATTGGGCAGCTCGCGCCTCAAGACGGGCGGAAAATTCACAGGTCCTGACGGTGGCAGGCTGATTTCCTGGTCTTGCGGACTTCCCGAGAGTTCGTACATTGTCGCGGACGTTGCTATCAACGCGGCTCCTGCCAACGCGGTCGACAATGCACGTGGATGTTGCGAGGCAAACGACGCCACCGGGGCGAGATAGCTCATCACAGGCGTGGCAATGTTGACCAGACGCTGGGGAAGAAGAGGCACGTGCACGCTGCCTGTCCCACCCCCACCGAAGCCAGTGGCGGCTTGCGCACCGGGCAATCGGCCAACCCCCAGGGCGCCTATCACAGCTGCGATCCAACCATTACCCGAACCGTTCCGGACCGGAGTGGGGGTTTCCAATGAGACTCTGCGCGACATATCCAGGAGGTCCGCAATCCGCTCGCTGACTTTCTGGTTGGGGAAGGCATCGCTCCAGGTCATATCGGCCGGGGCGCGGCCGAGCAACAAGTCGCGCAGCTTTTTCAATGTCGCAGGCGACGCCTTCGGGCAACTGAGGGCTGGCGTATTCGCGTGCATTTCACGCCATTGGGAAAATGGCATGCGCATGGCGTCTTCCACGATGGATTCCCAGACTTCGCGTTCGCCGCTTGGAACATGATCTGGCAACGCCGACTTCACAAAGTCGACTGCCAATCGCTGTGCCATCGCCTGGCCCATCGGCGTACGGCCGAAGCCACTGGTGATGAGCTTGATCAGTTCCGATGTCTTCAATGCCCGGCCACTGAGTTTCTGTTCAAGCTCCTGCAACTCGTGCTTCATGGCACCGAACACGGGCACGTCAATGGAGCGCTGTGCGCCGCCCGGCATTCCCCTCGCTCGATCGGGAGCGATCATCGCCGCGCTATCGGGAGGGTTGCACACTCGCTGCGGTAGCCGAAGTAGTGCGGCTGCCGGCGGCCCGCGCAAAGACGGGCCCATGGGCTGGTTCAACGTTGAAGCGACACTGCTGAAGGGCATGCCAACCTCTCCGGATAAAAGAGGGAGCGATCCTAGGCATGCGCCTACAGGCGCGCTTTCGCAATTACGTCATTCCTGCCCACCATTCCACGGTTGCTCAGCAATCCATGCCTTGGCTTTTTCTAAGTCGGCATCGGCATAAAGCCGGACTTCCGCCGGAACGAAAATTCGCATGGCGCCCGCCAGGCCACGCAACCAGGCCACGTCGGTGACCAGGGCCACGCGGTCCCATCCGCTGAAATGACGGAACCCGAGCTTGGCGTCATCCCACATGGCCCCGGCCTGGAACGATTCGAATCCGGGAGCCACGTGGTACAGGACCCGCAGTTTGCGACTGACCGCGAAGGCCGCCTCGATGTCCGGCACCAACACGGTTTCGTAATCGGCTGCGGTAACAATTCCGGTGGCGCGGAAACCCAGCGTACCGGCGGGAAGGTCGGGGATCTGCTCGATCATGGCACTCTCCTGATGGCCAAGCCGAGGCTAGCCCATGGAGCGTGTGCGCGGCGTTGTCGCGGTCAGGCCTTGAGCATGTGCTGTACGAGCAACTGCAGACTGTCCCTGCCCTGCCATGGGTTGATGTCCAGCTCGTACACCAGGCGCAACTCCCGCGGCGGCGCCTTGCTTGTGTCGACATTGAACATGACCCCCTGGTGATGCCTGCCGTCACGGGGGTCGATCAGGTCCAGGCGCCAGTGCCGGCCGGCCATGATTCGATGGCCCAGGCAATGAAAGACATCGTCGAAGCACGGCGGGGCAAAGGCCTGGCCCCACGGACCGCCCTGCCGCAGCTGCTGGGCGAGATCGAGGCAAAAGTCGCCAGGTTCCAGCCCGCCATCGGAATGCACGCGTGCCGCCAATGCCGATTCATCCAATTGCTCACGCGCGATGCGGTCGAAGGCCTGTGCGAGCCGCGGAAAATCCGCCGGGCGCAGGCTAAGTCCCGCCGCCATCGCATGACCGCCGAAGCGAAGGATCAGACCCGGATGCCGGGCATCGATCAACGCCAGCGCGTCGCGGAGATGGAAACCGGAAATCGACCGACCGGATCCGCGTAGCTCGTCGCTCGTGTCGCCAGCGGGTGCGAAAGCGAGCACCGGACGGTGCAGGCGCTCCTTCAGTTTCGATGCCACCAGACCCACCACCCCGGCATGCCAGGAAGGATCGAACAAGGCCACGCCTGCGGCATCGCCGGACACATCGGCACGCGCCACCATCGATTCGGCGTCAGCCACCATCTCCGCCTGCAACTGGCGGCGCTCGCGATTGATCGTATCCAGTTGCGCGGCCCAGCCGCGTGCCCGGGTTTCATCGTCGGTAAGCAACGCTTCCACGCCAAGGCGCATGTCTTCCAGGCGTCCGGCGGCGTTCAGGCGCGGCGCAATGGCAAAGCCAAGATCCACCGCGCCAAGGGTATCCATGCTGCGCCCGCTTGCTTCCACCAGCGCCACGATGCCCGCACAAGCGCGTCCCTGGCGCATCCGCCGCAAACCGGCATCGACCAGGATACGGTTGTTGAAATCCAGGGGTACCAGGTCCGCCACGGTGCCCAGGGCGACCAGATCCAGCAGGCTGGAAAGGTCCGCGTTGATCGCCGCCCCGTGGCCCGCTTCGCGCAAGTGGGCGCGAAGTGCCAGCAACAGGTAGAAGACCACGCCGACACCCGCCAGCGCCTTGCTGGGGAACCCGTCGCCATCAAGGTTCGGGTTCACCATGGCGTCGGCCGCTGGAAGGAAGGGACCAGGCAGGTGATGGTCGGTCACGATCACCACACTGCCCCGTGCCTGTGCTGCCGCCACGCCCTCGATGCTGGCCACGCCGTTGTCCACGGTCAGCAACAGGTCGGGCGTGGTGGGGATCGACGCCACCAGCGCCGGTGTCAGGCCATAACCGTGCAGGAAGCGGTTCGGAATGACGTAACTGACCTCCCTGGCACCGAGCATGCGCAGGCCACGCACGGCAACGGCGGTGCCGGTGGCACCATCACAGTCGTAGTCGCCGGCAACGACAATGCCCTGCCCTTCGGTCACCGCCTTGGCCAGTAGCGCCACGGCCCGGTCGATGCCTCCAAGCGAATCGAAGCTGAGCATCCGGGCCAGGCGGTGGTCGACATCGATGGGCCCGGCAATGCCCCGGGAAGCGTATATCCGCTGCAGCACCGGATGTACCTGCGCGGGCCATCCCGACGGCACCACCTTTGCTTGCCGCCGGCGAATCTCCACGATCAGCCGCGCCCACGCCAGAAACGCAGGCGTTGGCCGCGTGACAACGACCAGCGTTCGCCTCCGGCGAAATGCACGAGCAGGCGGCGGGTACGGCCGGCAAGCACGTCCTCTTCCAGTTTGGGCCACCAATGGCTGGCAATGGCCTGTTCGTCCTGACCGGAAAGATCGACCAGCTCGAACGCGCCGGCTTGACCTGGCCACGCGCCAAGGCCATCAACATGGACATCGGCGCTGGCGCCGAGCGCCCAGAGCAGCAGGTCATCGGCATAGATGTTGCTGAGGCCGGACTCCATGTTTTCAGGCAACGCACCGGCACCCCAGAACCAGACGCTGTTCACCGGCACCGCCCCGCGTTCGCGGCGCCGCTGGTTCACTTCGTGGTTATGCAACACGATCTGTACCTCGCCCAGCACTGCCCGCCAGCGACGGCCATCCGCGCCCGGGGGCAGGTGGTCAAAAAGATCCGCGCCCCGCGCGTCATCGGGGCCGACGAATCGCGGCAGCTCCACGAAGGCAGGCAAGCGTAATTGCCAATGGGAGGCATCGCCCATTTCGAAGGAAAAACCATGAGCTGCGAAGGCGTCGACGAGGTCGGTGCGCAAGGCATTGGCTTCAGCGGTGACCAGGCCCAGCTCGTCGCCGCACGCCAACAGCCGGGCGCCGTTGACCTCTGCCTGCACCCAGGCCGGATCGGCACAAAGCCATTGGTGTCCGTGCGCGTCACCGGCGACCAGTTGGCGAATCAGCGCCGCGACAGGGAGGCTGCCCTCGACGGAAAAGTACGCCGACAACGCGGGAATGAATCCCGGCGCGGCATCAGGCAGGCGGTTGCCGCGGGCAAGCCACGGCGCCATGGCGGCGACCGTGGCCATGCGCGCGCGCGCCGGCATCAGTACATGGCGCTCCTGGGTTGCCATCAGGCTTCCAGTTGTTCCATCAGCTGCAGCCACTCCGCTTCGAGCGTTTCCTTTTCCTGGCGCCAGGCGCCCTGTTTCTGGCTCAACGACATCAGTTCGCTGGTGGAACCTTCATAGATCGCAGGGTCCGCCAGCTTCGCCTGCACGGTGACAAGTTCACCGTCGAGCACGCCCATGCGCGACTCGATTTTCTTCAGCTTCGAACGCAGTGGCTTTTCACGCTCGCGCGCCTGCGCATCGGCCTGGCGGCGTTCCTTTTCGATCGCCGCAGCCGCGGCCGCGGCGACGGCAGCTGAAGGCTTGCCCTGTGCGTTGTTGCGCGCACGCAGCCAGCGCGCGTAGTCGTCCAGGTCGCCGTCGAAGGATTCGACCACGCCATCGGATACGCGCCAGAACTCATCGCATACCAACCCAAGCAGGTGACGGTCGTGCGATACCAATACGATGGCGCCGCCGAAATCGGCCAATGCATCGGCCAGCGCCTCGCGCATGTCCAGATCAAGGTGGTTGGTGGGTTCGTCCAGCAGCAACAGGTTCGGTTTGTCCCAGGCGATCAGCGCCAGCGCCAATCGTGCGCGCTCGCCGCCGGAGAATCCATCCACCGATTCGAACGCGCGGTCGCCGGCGAAATTCCAGGTACCGAGGAAATCGCGCAGGCTCTGCTGGCTGGCCGCCGGCGCCTTGTCCATCAGGTGTTCAATGGGGCTGGCGCCCTCGCGCAGGCTTTCCACCGTGTGCTGGGCGAAGTAACCGATGCGGGTGTCCTTGTGGCCGGCGCGCTCACCTGAAAGCGGCGTCAAATCACCCACCAGCGATTTCACCAGCGTGGACTTACCCGCACCATTGGGGCCGAGCAGGCCGATGCGGTCGCCGGCCTCCAGGCCGAACCCGACGTTGGCCAGCACCACTTTCTCGCCGTAACCGGCGTTCACTTCTTCCAGCCGCAGCATCGAGGTCGGCACGCGGTCGGGCTCGGCGAACTGGAAGCGGAACGCCCGGTCGGCACGCACCGCTTCGGTGCCGGCGAGCTTTTCCAGTCGCTTCATGCGCGACTGCGCCTGCTTGGCCTTGCTGGCCTTGGCCTTGAAGCGGTCGACGAAGCTCTGCAGGTGGGCGCGTTCGGCCTGCTCGCGGTCGTGGGCGATCTGCTGCTGGCGCAGCTGCTCGGCGCGCAGGCGCTCGAAGGCTGAATAGTTGCCGGTGTAGAGCTTCGCCTTGCCATCGTGCAGGTGCATCGTGTGCGTGATGACCCCGTCGAGGAACTCCCGGTCGTGGGAAATGATCAGGAGCGTGCCCTGGTAGCGGCGCAGCCATTCCTCCAGCCACAGCACCGCGTCGAGGTCCAGGTGGTTGGTGGGTTCGTCCAGCAGAAGCAGGTCCGACGGCGCCATCAGTGCGCGCGCCAGGTTCAGGCGCACACGCCAGCCGCCGGAGAACGAGGCCACCGCGCGCTCGTGCGTCTCGGCAGGAAATCCCAGGCCATGCAAAAGCCTGCCGGCGCGGGCGCGGGCGTCGTAGCCGTTCAATTCCTCGATGCGGTGATGGGCCGCGGCCACGCCATCCATGTCGTCCGCGTCCAGCGCGTCGCTCTCGGCCTTGAGCGCGGCGGCGATCTCCACGTCGCCGCCCAGCACATATTCGATGGCCGGGTCCGGCAGCGCCGGGGTTTCCTGCGCCACCGACGCCATTCGCGCCTTGCCGGGCATGTCCAGTTCGCCGGCGTCAGCTTCGATCTCGCCCTTGAGCGCGGCAAACAGGCTGGATTTTCCGCAGCCATTGCGCCCGATCACGCCCAGGCGCCAGCCGCTTTGCAGCGTGAGGTCAATATCCGAGAGCAGCAGGCGGCTGCCCCGGCGGAGGGCGAAACGACGGAACGAGATCATGCTTGGAGTCCAGCCGGCGGGCATTCCACTACCGGCAAAAGCGCCATGATAGCGGGTCGCCGTCACGAATCGATGCGGGCGCCATGGCGTGGCGGCACGGCATCTGCTAAAACGGCGTCGGGAAAGGGGATACCACGATCATGAAGAACACCACCACCATTCTGGCCCTGGCCGCGGCACTGCTCATCGCAGGCCCGACCGTCGCCCGTGCCGACAGCCTGCTGATGAAACGCGTACAGCAGGAAAAAGGCATGAACCTGCCAAAGAAAGGCATGAGCATGGCCCAGGTCGAGCATCAGTTCGGCGCGCCCACCGCCAAGCTCGACCCCCGCGGCGGCGATACGCCCAGGCATCCGGTCATCCACCGCTGGGAATATCCCGGGTACATCGTGTACTTCGAGCGCAGCCACGTGGTGCATACGGTGCTCAACACCCCGGCAGGCAACAACACCAACCCGGCGGCGGCAAGGTAAGCCGCCCCCGGCGCCCGCCTGACCCGGCGGGCGACGGCACGCTACAATCGGCGGCCCCCGACATGGCCGCCCCGCGATGACCCCCAAGTTCCGCCTCCCCGCCGAATGGGAACCCCAATCGGCTGTGTTGATTGCCTGGCCGCATGCAGGCACGGACTGGAGCGAACGCCTGGCAGAGGTCGAAACCACGTACGTGGCCCTGGCCGCGGCGGTGACCGGTTTCGAACCCCTGGTAATCGTGGTAGCCAACGAAGCGGTGAAAGCCCGCGCCTGGGAGCTCCTCACCGGCGCCGGCGTGGACATGGGCAAGCTGCGCCTGGTCGAGCGCGACTACGACGACACCTGGCTGCGCGATTCAGGCCCCATTACCCTCCTGGACGATGCCGGCGGCGCCCAGCTCACCGATTTCCGCTTCACCGGGTGGGGCGGCAAGTTCAGCGCCGAACGTGACGACGCGCTGGTGGCCGGGCTGGTACACGATGGCGTGTTCGGCAAGGCGAGCCACCGGCGCATCGACTGGGCGCTGGAAGGCGGCGGCATCGAAAGCGATGGCGAAGGCACCGTGCTCACCACCTGGAAATGCCTGGCGCACCGCCATCCCGGACAACCGCGCGCGGAAATGGCCCAGATCCTGCGCGAAGGATTGTGGGCCCAGCGCATCCTGTGGCTGGACCGCGGCTATCTGGAAGGCGACGACACCGACGCCCACATCGATACGCTCGCCCGCTTCGCCCCGGGCCATCGCATCGTGTTCCAGGCTTGCGACGACCGCAACGACCCCCATTTCGAAGAACTGCAAGGCATGGCCGATGAACTGGCCGCGCTGCGCACGATGGATGGCAAACCCTACGCGCTGTATGCACTGCCATGGGCAAAACCGATCCTCGACGAAGGCAGGCGGCTCGCCGCCTCCTACGCCAACTACCTCATCGTCAACGGTGCGGTGCTGGTACCGGCCTATGGCGACGCCGTCGATGACGACGCCGCCCGCATCATCGGCGAGGCCTATCCCGGCCGCACGGTGGTGCAGGTGCCGTGCCGTCCGTTGATCTGGCAGAACGGCAGCCTGCATTGCATCACGATGCAATTGCCCGCCGCGCTTGGAAACGACCACGCATGAAGAAGAAAACGCTGAAAGTCGCCCTGCTGCAGGAAACCGACCACGGAAGCGGCGATGCCAACCTCGATGCCATCGAAGCGGGCTTGCGCGAAGCCGCGCGCGCCGGCGCGGAACTGGTACTGCTGCAGGAGCTGCACAACGGCCGCTACTTCTGCCAGAACGAAAGCGTCGATACCTTCGACCTGGCCGAAACCATTCCAGGTCCCGGCACCGATCGCATCGGCAAGCTCGCCGCGGAACTGAAACTGGTGGTGGTGGCGTCGATCTTCGAAAAGCGCGCCACGGGCCTGTACCACAACACGGCGGTGGTGTTCGACCGCTCCGCGGCGATCGCCGGCCGCTACCGCAAGATGCACATCCCCGACGACCCGGCGTTTTACGAGAAGTTCTACTTCACCCCGGGTGATCTTGGTTTCGATCCGATCCAGACCTCCGTCGGCAAGCTGGGCGTGCTGGTGTGCTGGGACCAATGGTATCCGGAAGCTGCGCGCCTGATGGCGCTCGCCGGCGCGGAACTGTTGCTTTACCCCACCGCCATCGGCTGGGATCCGAACGATGACGACGGGGAAAAATCCCGTCAGCGCGAAGCATGGATCACGGTGCAGCGCGGGCATGCCGTGGCCAACGGTTTGCCGCTGCTGGCGGTCAACCGCACCGGCTTTGAGCCGGACACCGCCAACGTCGGCAACGGCATCCAGTTCTGGGGCTCGAGTTTCGTGGCCGGTCCCCAGGGTGAATTCCTGGGCCAGGCCCGGGCCGAGGGGCGCGAGCTGCTGGTGGTGGACATCGACATGGAGCGCAGCGAAAACGTCCGTCGCATCTGGCCGTTCCTGCGCGATCGCCGTATCGACGCCTATGGCGACCTCACCAAGCGTTTCCGCGACTAAGGCCGCCGATGACCATCCCAGAACCCGCCGCCGCCCTGCCCGCCGCACTCGACGGCCAGCCGATCGAACGGATCACGCGCGACGGCGTCCAGTACGTGGTCCTTGGCACCGCGCATGTGTCCCGCGCCTCGGTGGAAGCGGTGCAGGCCCTGCTTGAGCATGAGAACTTCGACGCCGTGGCCATCGAACTGTGCGACAGCCGCGCGGCCAGCGTGCGCGACCCGGAAGCTTTCAAGCGCATGGACCTCTTCCAGGTGATCCGCCAGGGCAAGGCGGGCATGGTCGCGGCGAGCCTGGTGTTGTCGTCGTTCCAGCGCCGCATGGCCTCGCGCTATGGCATCGAACCGGGCGCTGAGATGAAGGCCGCCATGGAAGGTGGGCAGGCACGCAACCTACCGGTATGGCTGGTGGATCGTGAAGTAGGCACCACGCTCAAACGGGCCTGGCGCAGCGTTGGATTCTGGCAGCGCTTCGGCTTGATGGGCGGCTTGATGGCAAGCGTCTTCGACAAGGATGAAATCGCCGAAGAAGACATCGAAAACCTCAAGCAGAACGACATCCTGGAAAGTGCCTTCAGCGATTTCGCCAAGGGATCGCAGCCGCTGTATCGCGCATTGATCGGCGAACGGGATGAATACATGGCCGCACGCCTGCGCGAATCGGCCACGCGGGCACCCGCCGTGCAGCGCGTACTGGTGGTGATCGGCGCCGGGCATCTGAAGGGATTGGTCGAACAACTGAAGAACCAGCAGCGCGACCCTGCCACGCTCGCCGGGGAACTGGCCATCGTGCCGCCTGCGGCACGATGGCCGAAGTATCTTGCGGTGGGCCTGGTGCTGGCCGTGTTCGGATTGATCGCCTACGCCTTCACCCGCGATACCTCCGTGGGCTTCGCCGTGCTGCGCAGCTGGATCCTGTTCACCGGCGGCCTGGCCGCGGTGGGCGCTTTTGCCGCAGGGGGACATCCCCTGAGCGCACTGGCGGCATTCATCGCCGCGCCGCTGAAACCCTTCCGCCCGGGCATTCCCGCCGGTGGCATCAGCGCCATGACCGAAGCCTGGGTACGCAAACCGCGCGTGGGCGACTTCGAGACCCTGGCCAACGATGTCTCGCACTGGAAGGGCTGGTGGACCAACCGCGTGGCGCGGACATTGCTGAACTTCTTCTTCGTCAGCCTGGGCACCCTGGCCGGGGAATACCTTGCCGGGTTCCACATCGTCAAGGCGCTGTTGTAGAAAACTAAGCATTGTGGGCCATCCGGGCCGCCCCCTATAATCGACGGGTTTTTAATCCGGTCACCGGCCGGTCAGACGGGAATCTTTCGATGAAGCGATTGCAAGTGCTTGGCCTCGCCGCGATGGCCGCCCTCCTGGCGGTCGCCTCCGCGCATGCCGCGGGCGACAAGGCCAATGGCCGCAGCCTGGTGTACACGTGTGCCGGTTGCCACGGCGTTACCGGGTACGAGAACGTCTACCCCACGTATCATGTGCCCAGGCTCGCCGGCCAGAACGAGCAATACATCATCAGTGCGCTGCACGGGTACAAGTCCGGCGACCGCACGCACCCGACCATGGGCGCCCAGGCACAGAGCCTCTCCGACCAGGAAATCGAGGACATCGCCGCGTACCTTTCCAGCATCACCAAGTAACGAGCCAAGGACCCAAGCATGAATCGTTCGATCACCCTGCTCGTCGCTGGCCTTGCCTTCGCCGTTTCCGTCCAGGCATTCGCCGCGGGCGACATCGAAAAGGGCAAGGCGAAAGTCGCCACCTGCGTGGCCTGCCACGGCCAGGACGGCAACTCCGTCGATCCGCAATACCCCCGCCTGGCCGGCCAGTACGCCGACTACCTCGCCATGGCGCTGCACGAGTACAAGGATGGCCGTCGCGGCAACCCCATCATGAAGGGCTTCGCCGCCCAGCTGTCGGACGAAGACATCAACGATGTCTCGGCCTACTTCAGCTCACTGCCAACCAAGCTCGACGACCTGCACAACCACATCCAGGGTGCGCAGTAACCCAGGCGAGCACACCGCCGGAACAAAAAACCCGCCTTCGAGGCGGGTTCTTTTTGCGACCGTACTGCCCGCATCCGCGGCACCGGTCTCAAACGGCCGCCGACGTACCCTTGTCGGAACCTGCGTAGTAAGGGTTTTCACCTGTTGCGTGGTCGGTGGCGTCGCGCACTTCGGTCACTTCAGGTACCCGCGCGCGCAGGGTTTTCTCCACACCCTGCTTCAGGGTGACGTCCACCATGCCGCAGCCGTGGCAGCCGCCGCCGAACTGCAACACCACCACGCCCTCGGCGGTGACTTCCTTCAGGCTGATACGTCCACCATGCGAGGCCACCATCGGGTTGATCTCGGTGGCCACCACATATTGCACGCGCTCGACGAGCCCCGCACCCTCGCCTGGCATCTCGCCCTTGATACGGGGAGCGCGGATGTTCAACTGGCCACCGGTAGCATGGGTTTCGAAATCGATGTTGGCCGGATCAAGCCACGGCGCGCTGGCGCCTTCCACGTAAAGATGGAAGCCCTCGCATTCGACGGTCCACTCATCGCCGGTAAGCTCGGAGGGTTCGCAAAATTCAAGATCGCAGGTGGCCGAAGGGGTACCGGCATCGACCACGCGCAAGCGGATGCCGAGGCCTTCGATGTCCTGTTGCGCGATGAGCCTGAGGAAATGAGCCTGCGCGCGTTCGGTGATGTCAATCATGGGAACTCCATGCCGCCGTGGGGAGCCGGCGGGGATACCCGACCATTTTAGTACGGATTCGATCCGCGCGCACGCCAGGTGCTTTACTTTTGCCGGCCGACCTTCGACCCTTTGCGCCTCACTCACCACCGGGAACCTTCCATGTCGATCAACCAGCTCGCCGAAGCGTCCTGCCAGCCGCGCAAGGGCGCCGCCGACGCGCTCGACGACAACGCGGTGTCGACATACCTCTCCGACCTCCCCGGCTGGAAGAAGACCGCCGATGGCAAGGCCATCGCCAAGGATTTCCGCTTCAGCGATTTCCACCACACCCTGGGCTTCATCAACGCGGTGGGCTTCATGGCCAACGCGCAGGACCACCATCCGGACCTGGAAGCGGGCTATGGGCATTGCAAGCTGCTGTGGTCCACCCACGATGTGGGCGGCCTGTCACTGAACGATTTCATCTGCGCCGCCCGCGTCGAACGCCTGCTCGCCGGTTGACATGGGCCCGACCTCGCGTCGCGTCCTGGCCGCTGCCCTGTTCGTTGCGGCCGCGGCCCTGGCACTTACCCTTCTGCCTGGGTTATCGACCTGGCTGACCTGGCGGGAACTGGCCCAAACGGCCCAGGCCGACGCTGCCAGCTGGAACCGGCAGGCCTCGCCCTGGCACTGGACCGTGCGCCGCCCCGAGGATCTTGTCGCCGGTCGCGTTTTCGGTGAAGTCAGGCAGGCGATGAGCCCTGACGGCCTGGTGCTGCGCAGCGAAGAAAGCACGCCCTTCGAGATGGGATTGCCGTTGGCACGGACGGCCGACCTGATCCACGCGGGCCGACTGCACATCCTGATGAAGCCCGAATCGCCGGTAGCGGTGCAATTGGTAGTGCGTGAGCGCCTGGACGGCCCGGCGTTCGTCAGCGGCCCGGTGATAGGCGCAACGGACCTGGCACTGGACACACCATCGCTCTCCTGGACAGCTGACGGGCATCCATCGATGGCACCGACGCGGGCGGCGATGCTTCGCTTGCGCCTGCAACTGCAGCCGGGGAAGTCGGTGGTTTTCTCCGGCGCATCGCTCGAACCGATGGTTCCGGTATCCCCACCCATGCCCGGCACTCCCCCCCGCACCCACTCACTGGGCGCGTGGATCGATGCTGCCAGCCACCTGGACGCGCGGCAGATCCCCTGGCTGGTCCCGACGGCGAGCCTGCGCGCGGAAAACCTCCTGCATTGGCGCGACCGCGCCCGTGATGCCATCCCAGCCGCTATCGTCGGCAGTGGCGCGCCGCATCCGGGCCTCCCCGGCTGGGCAAGCCAGCGGCTGGCGGCGGGTCTGGTCATCTTCTACGTGCTGGGTCTTATCTGGCTATGGCGTCGCCAGCCGACACGGCCGGGGCTCACCGCAGGCCTGGAAACCGCGGGGCTTCTGGCCGGTCCGTTGTGGCTGGTGGCCGGGCTCCATTTCGGCACGGCCGACATTCCATTGCCCGCCGTGGCTTGCGTTGCGGCGCTCGTGTTCGGGGCGTTGCTGGCCTGGCGCGACCGGCACGCGCCCTACGGATTGCGTCCGGCCAACGGCACGGAACGATGGCTCACGCCGTTGCTGTTGCTGTCGGTGGCCATCGTGCTTGCGATCGGATCGGGGCGCACCTGGACTGCGCCGGACCCATTGCGCGCGCTCTCCTACATCGCCTGGGCGTTCGTCCAGCAATGGTTGCTGCTCTCGCTGGTGGGCCGCCGTTTGCACCGGCTCCTGCCGCCGGCGGCGGCGATGTTCGTCACCGCGCTGTCGTTCGCCCTGCTGCATACGCCCAACGGGGCATTGATGCAGATGTGCTTCATCGGCGAGCTGTGGTGGGCCTGGTGCTATTACCGCGGCAGGTCGCTGGTACCGATAGCGGTCGCCCACGCCGCATGCGCCCTGATACTGGAGGCAGCGCTCGCCGGCGGCCCGTACCTGCGGTCGCTGGAAGTCAGCGCGCGGTTTTTCCTCTAGGCGCTCCCCGCAGCTTGTCCAGGAATGCCTTCAGTTCATCCGGAAGGGGGGCGGAGAAGCTGTAGGCCCGGTCGTCCAGCTCGAAAGACATGTGGGATGCGTGCAGGAACATCCGCTTCAGGCCCATCTTTCGAAAGCGCTGGTTGGCCTCGGCATCGCCATATTTCGGGTCACCGGCCAGCGGATGGCCCACGTGCGCGGCGTGTACGCGGATCTGGTGCGTACGCCCCGTGCCCAGCTTCGCTTCCATCAGCCGGGCGCCCGGGTATTGCTCGATCTCGCGGAAAAAAGTGAGCGATGGCTTGCCGTTATCGGACACTCTTACCATTCTTTCGCCGCCTTGCAGGATCGACTTCTGCAGCGGTGCGTTGACATCGAATTTCGCACGCGACGGCGCGCCGGTCATCAGGCACAGGTACTGCTTGGTCACCTCGCCCTCGCGAATCAGGGCCTGCAGCCCGATCAACGCTGGACGGGTACGGGCAAACACCAGTACACCGCTGGTATCGCGGTCCAGGCGATGGACCAGTTCCAGGGATTCCTTGGGCCGGGCGGCCCGCAACAGCTCAATGGCGCCGTGGCTCACCCCGCTGCCGCCATGGCTGGCCACGCCGGGGGGTTTGTCGATCACCAGGAAGTGCTTGTCCTCGAAGATCACCGCATCGGCGACCTCGGCCACCTGCCCCGACGGGGCCACGCCCGGGTCCCGTTCAGCCACGCGAACGGGTGGAATACGCAGCATGTCGCCGGCCGCCAGGCGGGTGTCGGGCTTGGCCCGCTTACCGTTCACCCGCACCTGGCCGGTGCGCAGGATGCGGTAGATCAGGCTCTTGGGGACCCCCTTCAGGATCGTCGCCAGGGCGTTGTCGATGCGCTGGCCGTCACGCTCGGCGCCGACCTCCAGCTGTCGCACGCCGTGCGAGCCGTCTTGGGAAGTTACCGTCTGCATTGAAAAAATCCGAATTAGATAGGATACTCGACCAGCGCTACGTAGCGCCGAAGGGCTCGCCCCGGAGGCAATACGCCCGCCCGTCACGCCGGCGAGGATTGCGTCGGCAGGCCATCAGTCAGGCGGCCGGTCGCCATTCCCTCTCATCGTAACGGTTCGGGTCGCGGTTGTCCGGTGCCTTATCGGGTGCGGGCTTGATCGTGCGTTGGCGCTAATGCCAAGAATCACGCCGGAGCCAGCGACGGCCCCGGACTTTTGCCGCTTTACCGCTGCGGCGCGATCCCCGGCAGGCCGCCATGTGGCGCCACCGAGGCACGCGACGCGCGGCAAGCCAAGGAACCCACAATGAAACGTATGTTGATCAACGCGACTCAGCGTGAAGAGTTGCGTGTGGCCATCGTCGATGGCCAGAACCTTTACGATCTCGACATCGAGATCCCCTCCCGCGAACAGAAAAAAGCCAATATTTACAAGGGCCGCATCACGCGGGTCGAGCCCTCCCTGGAAGCCTGCTTCATCGACTATGGCGCCGAGCGCCATGGCTTCCTTCCCCTGAAGGAAATTGCCCGGGAGTATTTCAACCCGCAGGCCGAAGGCAAGTCGAACATCCGCGACCTCCTGCGCGAAGGCCAGGAAATCATCGTCCAGGTCGAAAAGGAAGAACGCGGCAACAAGGGCGCGGCCCTCACCACGTTCATCAGCCTGGCCGGCCGCTACATGGTGCTGATGCCCAACAACCCCCGTGCCGGCGGCGTCTCCCGCCGCATCGAGGGTGAAGACAGGCAAGCCCTTAAAGAAGCCATGGACCACCTGGCCGTCCCCGACGACGTCGGCCTGATCGTCCGCACCGCCGGCATGGGCCGTGACGCGGAAGAACTGCAATGGGACCTGGATTACCTCCTGCAGCTGTGGAAGGCGGTCTCCGCTGCCGCCAGCAGCCAGAAGGCCCCATTCCTGATCTACCAGGAATCGAAGCTGTTCATCCGGGCGCTGCGCGATTACCTGCGCAACGACATCGGCGAGATCCTCATCGACGAAGAATCCCTCTTCAACGATGCGCGTGAGTTCGTGCAGCAGGTGATGCCCACCAACCTGCGCAAGCTCAAGCTCTACCAGGATCCCACACCGCTGTTCTCGCGCTACCAGATCGAAACCCAGATCGAGAACATCTTCGCCCGCAGTGTGCGCCTGCCCTCCGGCGGCTCGATCGTGATCGACCAGACCGAAGCCTTGACCGCCGTGGACATCAACTCCTCCAAGGCCACCAAGGGCTCGGACATCGAGGAAACCGCGTTCAACACCAACTGCGAAGCGGCGGTGGAAATCGCCCGCCAGCTGCGCATCCGCGACGCCGGCGGCCTGATCGTGATCGACTTCATCGACATGGACAGCCCGCGCCACCAGCGCGAAGTCGAAGAGAAGCTCAAGGATGCCCTGAAGAACGACCGCGCCCGCGTGCAGATCGGCCGCATCTCGCGCTTCGGCCTGCTGGAGATGTCCCGCCAGCGCCTGCGTCCGAGCCTGGGTGAAGCCACCCAGATCGTCTGCCCGCGCTGCGAGGGCCACGGCCACATCCGCAGCGTGGAATCGCTGGCGCTCTCCACCCTGCGCCTGATCGAAGAACACGCGATGAAGGAAAACACCGGCCAGGTGCTGGTGCAGGCGCCGGCGGCGGTGGCTAACTTCATGTTGAACGAAAAGCGTGCGTCGATCGTCGAAATCGAGCTGCGCCACAGCGTGCATGTGGTGGTGGTGGCCGACGAAAACCTCGAGACCCCGCACATCGAAATACAGCGCATTCGCGAGGCGGATATGGGCGAGCACAGCAAGCCCAGTTACGAGCGCACCGTCACTGTCGAGGCCGCAGCACTGCCCAAGATGGGCCAGGCGCTGGGCAGCGGCGAGCAGCCGCTGGTAAGTGGCGTGGTTCCGGCAACGCCGGCACCGGTACGCGACGATCTGCCCGAGGCCGCTTCCGCCCCCTCGGCGCCTGCGACCCGTAGCACGGCGCAGCGCGCTTCCGCACCGGCCACCGCCACCGGTGGCGGCGTGCTCTCGCGTATCCTCGGCTGGTTCCGTCCAGCCCCCGCAGCACCGGCCCAGCCCCAGCGTGAAGCACGCCAGTCGCGCGGTGAGCGTGGCGAGCGCGGCAGCCGCCAGGGCCAGGAACGCCGCGAGGGTCGCGGCGGCCAGGGCGGGAACCGCCAGGGTGGCGGCAGCCAACGCCAGCAGACACGTCGCGACAGCGGCGGCACCAGCAGCACGAAAGATACCTCCGGTGCCAACGCCGGTCGCCAGCCATCCCAGCAAGGCGGTCGCAACAAGCAGCAGCCCCGGCCCGAAGCCACAGCCCGTGACGGCCGCCAGCCGCAGGCAGGTGGCCGCGGCAACCATGCCGGTCGACAGGGCCCGATGGAAGGTCCGAAGGACGATCCGCGCAAACAACAAGCCGTTGCCGAGAAAGCGGAACGTCCGGCGCAATCGCCCCGGCAGCCCCGCGGCGACAAGCCTGTGCCGCCGGGCGGTACGGACGATGTCCAGATGAAGGCGGCCATGATCGCTGGGCAGGACGCTGCCGACACCGTGGTCATCCAGGACGATGTCGCGACCACGCAGTCGCCTTCTAGCTCCGAGGACGCCAAGGATGCCGAGGGCGGCCAGCGCCGCCGTCGCGGACGTCGCGGTGGTCGCCGTCGTCGTCGGCAGGATGACACCCAGGCCGGCGCAGCCGCCGGCTCGCTCGATATGGACCAGGGCGAAGACGACGATGCCAATGATGATGACGACGCCGTACAGGTGACGGCAGTCGTCGCCGCACCGACCGCCCAGTCGCCCCAGCCCGACGAGCGGACGGCGGAGCCGGCGCCTGTCGCCGAGCGGACGAGCAGCCCCGACATCGGGCGCGCACCCACGCTGCAGGCCACGGATGATGCACCGGTGGTCGTGGCAGAGCCGACGCCGCAGCACTATTCCGCGAACACCTTCAACCTGCCGCCGTTGCCGCCCCTGCCGGATCTCCCGCCCGTTGCGGCGCCCGAGCGCAACATCGCCGCGTTGCACGAGGATGCTGCCGTCTACGCGGCCCCCGCCCCGTCGCCGGCGACCGAGACCATGCATGGCGGATCGGAAACAGTCCAGGCTGCGCCGTTTGTTGCGGTACCCCATGTGGACGTAGCCAAGGTCGATGTCACCCGTGCCAGCGAACATGGCAACCACGCGAACGACGAAACGGACGCCGCCGCACTCGCCGCTCGCATCCCGGAACCGACGCCTGAACCAGTCGCCGTGCCTGCCGTGGTTGTCACGCCGAAACCCGTTGCGTCGCCTGCGCCGGTTACTGCATCACCGATAGCTGCGCACACCGAACAAGGCACCGCTACGGATCAAGCACGGGACAGCGCGGAGCCCGCCGGCGTGCCCCTCGCTGGAGCGGCCCCAGCCGACGAACCCACCCCTTCGGTATCGTGGACCAGCCCCAAGCAGGGCGATCTGCTGGGTCGCTCGCCGTCACCAGGTTCAACGTCCAGCCCCGTTGAACCGCCCGTGCCGACGCCGGCCGAAACGCCCGATCATCCGGCGCCATCGGCTCGCGTCGAGGAAGTCGCCGACGACACCGAGGATAAGGGCGAGGAACCACTTCTTCCCCGCGCCCAGGGTGAAGACCCACGCCATTGACGGCACGTCGATAAAAAAAACCCCGCCGTACGGCGGGGTTTTTTTTGGATGAACCAGGTGATCAGCTACCGACGTGATGGTTGCTGGTGTCGAGCAAGGAATGCACCGTCATCATGTGGGCAAGCCCCACGATGTGGTCGACACGCAGTTTTTCCATCAAGCGCTGCTTATAGGTACTTACTGTTTTAGGACTGAGGTTTAACCTCTCACCAATGGCCGTGAGCGGCATGCCACGCACCAACATCATCGCAACTTCCATCTCGCGACTTGAGAGGGCATCGAAGGGTGAATCGGTGCCGTCGAGCGTGGCCAGCGCAAGCTGCTGTGCCACCGCGGGTGCAAGGTAACGACGCCCCTGCGCGACCTGTCGAATGGCGGCCAGGAGTTCGGCTGCCGAACAACCCTTGGTGAGATAACCCAGCGCACCGGCATCGAGAAGGCGCTTGGGAAAGCGAGCGTCGTCGACCACTGTCAGGATCACGACGTGTGTGCGGAGCTTGGCACGGATCACGCGCTCGGTCAGCTCCACGCCACTCATGCCCGGCATGTGGACATCGACCAGTGCGATCTCGGGCTGGAGGTTGCGGATCAGCCGCAAGCCTTCCTCTGCGGTGCCGGCCTCGGCCTGTACACGCATGTCTGGCTGTTGTTGCAGGATCATCTTGAAGCCGGTGCGAACCAGCTCGTGATCGTCAATGAGGATAATGTTGATCATGAAATCCTTCCTGGATGCTTCGTCCCTGAGGCGGCAACACGGATCAAGTGTGGATCCGGCTAACGACCCTACAATGCCAGATTCCTTTGAAGGCGCGCCAGCGCATAGTCATTGATCCCCCGCAAGCTGAAAGCGTTTTCACGATAGCCGAATAAGCAACTACGTGAAACAAAGCAAGCAGTTCCATCTTTCTTCGCGCCACATTACGTCCTGACGCAACTATTGGAAATCAAGATCACGGCGGAGCCAGATCGTGCTGTATTAATGATGACGTTTTTCCTACAAACATTTCGGGGTTTGAGAGGTTAATACGCCAAGCCGACACCGATTGCCTACGAAATACGTGACAAAAGACGTGACAAACATCGGGGCAGGCCCTGGGATGAGTCCCTTGCCATAGTGTGCCCGGAGTCGGAATCGAACCGACAAAGTCTTTCGACTGGGGGATTTTAAGTCCCCTGCGTTTACCAGTTTCGCCATCCGGGCCAAAAAAGAAGGCGCTACCAGCATACGCTGGAGCGCCTTTGAATCGAGCGATGGAGGCCTGGGTCGGAATCGAACCGGCGTACGCGGATTTGCAGTCCGCTGCATGACCACTCTGCCACCAGGCCATCGCTGTTGCGCATCGCCGGGAGGGTATCCTCACGGCCTTTAAAAAACAAAACCCCGGGGACCCGAGGTTTTGATTTGAATATGGAGCGGGAAACGAGACTCGAACTCGCGACCCCGACCTTGGCAAGGTCGTGCTCTACCAACTGAGCTATTCCCGCATCGAAGTCCCGCTATTCTAGAGGAAAGCGACCATGTGTCAACCATCTTGCAGGAAGTTTTTCACGTGTCTTCGCGGGTACCACGGTTGTCGCGCAGGCTCGGCCAGGCCGCGCGCAGGTAGCCCAGGCCCGACCAGATGGTCAGCACCCCGGCGACCACCAGCAGCGCCTCGCCGATGTGGTACAGGCGCAAGGTTTCCGCGTCGTGCTGCAGCAGCAGTACCACCAGGGCGATGATCTGCGCCACCGTCTTGACCTTGCCGATGAAGGCCACCTTGACCTTACTGTGTTCGCCGATCTGCGCCATCCACTCGCGCAGCGCCGACACGCTGATCTCGCGGCCGACGATGATCGCGGCGGTGACCGCCATCAGGATGCCCGACCAGTTCCCCAGCGGGCCATCGGTGGAACTGCGATGGGATTCCACCAGAAGGAACAGCGTTACCGCCACCATCAATTTGTCGGCTACCGGATCCAGGAAGGCACCGAACGCGGATGTCTGGTTGAGCCGGCGCGCAAGATAACCATCGAGCCAGTCGGTGAATCCGGCCAGCAGGAAAACCACCGCGGCAGTGAGGTTGTGCCCACGGAATGGCAGGTAGAACACGATGACCATCACCGGAAGCAGCATGACCCGGAAAAGGGTGAGCCAGGTCGGCAGGTTGATACGCATGGACAGTTCCGGAAGGCAGAAGGTGAGTGTCTCACAACACCGGGGGTGGTTAGGGATGTAGCGTGGCGTAGATGCGCTCGGCGAGGCTCCGATCGATGCCCTTGACCTGGGTCAGTTCCTCCACACCGGCAGCCTCTACTCCCGACAGACCGCCGAAGGCCTTGAGCAGCGCCGAACGGCGACGAGCTCCCACGCCGGGTACATCTTCCAGGGTACTGCGCTCACGGGCTGCCTCACGCCGCTTGCGATGACCGGTGATGGCGAAGCGATGCGCCTCGTCGCGCACCGCGGCCACCAGGTGCAGCGCCGGTGATGCGTGCCCCGGATGCAATTCACGCCCGCTCTCGGCAAGGATCAGGGTTTCTTCGCCAGCGCGCCGGCCAGGGCCTTTGGCCACGCCCACCACGCGGATGTCGCGCACGTCGAGCGAGGCGAGTACTTCCATTGCCTGGGCCACCTGCCCCGCGCCACCGTCGATCAGGAGGATATCGGGCCGCACGCCGCCTTCGACCACCTTGCGAAAGCGGCGGGTGAGCGCCTGGTGCATGGCGGCGTAGTCGTCGCCGGGGGTGATGCCTGCGATGTTGAAGCGGCGGTAGTGTGATTTTTCGGCACCTTCAGGTCCGAACACCACGCACGAGGCCACGGTGGCCTCCCCCATGGTGTGGCTGATGTCGAAGCACTCGATACGCCGCGGCAGTGCGTCGAGACCCAGCAGTTTTTGCAGGTCGTCAAAGCGCGTACCCAGCGTCTGTCGGCTAGCCAGGCGCGAGGTCAGCGCCGCGATGGCATTGCGCTCAGCCATTTCGACGAAACGCGCCCGCTCGCCGCGCACGCTCGACTTGATCGACACGCCATGCCCGGCGTGTTCGGCCAGCACCTGGGCAAGCGTGTCGGCGTCTTCCAGTGCAACGTCCAGGATCAATTCGCGCGGCACCTGACGCTCGAGGTAATACTGCGCAATGAACTGCTCGACGATGTCCGCGGTGCTGGCATCCATCGGCAGTCGCGGGAAGAAGTCGCGCGAACCAAGGCTCACGCCGTCGCGGAAGAACAACACGCTCACGCAGGCGATGCCCCCTTCCACCCGGCAGGCGATCACGTCCATGTCCGCACTGGCACCCTGCACGAAGTGCTGCGCATGCAGGCGGCGCAGGGCCGCCACCTGGTCGCGCAACTGTGCGGCGCGCTCGAACTTCAATGCCGTGGCCGCCTGTTCCATCGATCCTGCCAGTTCGTCGATCACGGTGCTGCTTCGACCTTCCAGGAACATCTGCGCGTGGCGCACGTCCACCTGGTAGTCGTCAACGCTGATCAGCTTGACGCAGGGCGCGCTGCAGCGTCCGATCTGGTGTTGCAGGCATGGGCGCGAACGGTTGCGGAAATAGCTGTCCTCGCACTGGCGCACGTGGAACAGCTTCTGCATCAGGTTCAGGCTTTCGCGAACGGCGAAGGTGCTCGGATAGGGACCGAAGTACTTGCCCTGGCCGGTCTTGCCGCCGCGATGGAAGGCCAGGCGAGGGTAGTCTTCGCCGGAGGAAAGGTAGATGTACGGATAGCTTTTGTCGTCGCGCAACATGATGTTGTAGCGCGGCTTGAGGGACTTGATCAGCTGTGATTCGAGCAGCAGGGCTTCGCCCGCGGTGCGCGTGAGCGTGACCTCGGCGTGGGCGATCTGCGACACCATGGCCGCGATGCGCGGCTCCATGCGGGGCTTCAGGAAATAATTGCCCACGCGTTTCTTCAGGTTCGCAGCCTTCCCCACGTATAACAACTCGTTGTCGGCGTCGAAGTAGCGGTAGACGCCGGCCGAGGTAGTCAGGGTGCGGACGAAGGCCTTGCCGTCGAACGGCGGATGCAGTGCAGGCTCCATGGCCCATTTTACCCTTTCCCGGAGCTACTTTCCCGGCCCGGGGAGTTTGTCCGTCAGCCCCCGGCAAGGAAGCGGTGGGCACGCTCGAGGTCGGCCGGGGTGTCGATACCCGGCGGGAAGGCCTCCGGCGACAGGCGCACGGCAATGGCATGGCCGTTCTCCAGCACGCGAAGCTGCTCGAGCGATTCGGCTTGCTCCAGCGGCGTCTGCGGCAGGCTGGCATATGCCCGCAGGAAGCGCGCACGGTAGGCGTAGATGCCGATATGCCGCAGAAAGGGAATATCGACCGGCAACGCATCGCGTGAGCGGGCGAAGGCATCACGGGCCCAGGGCAGCGGCGCGCGGCTGAAATACAGCGCGCGGCCGTCGGCGCCCCGCACCAGCTTGACGGCGTTGGGGTCGAGAAGTTCCTCCATCGAGGCAATGGGCGTGGCAAGGGTGGCCACTGGCGCATCGTCCAGCGCCAGGGCCCGGGCCACAGCCTGGATCCCGGCAACGGGAGCGAAGGGCTCGTCTCCCTGCAGGTTCACAACGATCGTGTCGTCGGCCCAGCCCAACTGGTCGACGCATTCGGCGATGCGGTCGCTACCGGAGGCGTGGTCGGTGCGAGTCATGCACACCGTTACCGGCAGCCCCTGCAGCGCCTGGCCCACGCGGGCATCGTCGATCGCGACCGCCACCTGCCCTGCCCCGGCCAGCAGCGCACGGCGCGCCACGTGCCTGACCATGGGTTCACCGGCAATCTCAGCCAGCGGCTTGCCGGGCAGCCGCGTGGAGGCGTAGCGAGCGGGAATCACCACCACGAACGGGAAGTCGACCATCGTCAGTGAGCCTGTGCCAGGTCGAACCCGCAGCCGTGGGCAAGATCCATGAAGTTGGGAAACGATGTGGCGACATTCTCGCAATCACCGATGGTAACCGGTGCATCGGCCACCAACCCCGCCAGCACGAAGCTCATCGCAATGCGATGGTCGCCCACCGCTTCCACGCGGCCGCCGCCAAGCCGACCACCATGGATGGTGGCGCCGTCGGGCGTTTCATCCACGGTGAGCCCGAGGATGCGCAAGCCGTTTGCCATGGCGGCCAGGCGGTCGGACTCCTTCACCCTTAATTCGGCCGCGCCGGAAATCGTGGTCGGGCCATCGGCCACGGATGCCGCGACGAACAAAGCCGGGAATTCATCGATCATGTCGGGCACCACGGCCTCCGGGATCACCGCTCCATGCAACCGAGCGTAGCGGATGATGAGATCACCCACCGGTTCCCCACCGCTTTCCCGGCGGTTTTCGACCGTGATATCCGCACCCATCAGGCGCAATGCCTCGAGCAGGCCCGTGCGCCTGGGATTGAGCCCCACCGAACGCAGGCGGAGGATCGAGCCCGGCACGATGGATGCAGCCACGATGAAGAACGCGGCGGATGAAAAATCCGCCGGCACGTCGATGTCGGTGGCGCGCAACCGGTGGCCACCGGTGAGTTTTGCTTTTCCGGGGGAGAACTCGATCGGCCAGCCGAAGGCGGCCAGCATGCGTTCGGTATAGTCGCGTGTGGGATGTTGCTCGATCACGCAGGTTTCGCCATCGGCGTAAAGGCCTGCCAGCAACACGGCGGATTTCACCTGGGCACTGGCCACGGGGGGCGTGTAGCGGATGCCCTTGAGCTTCGCCCCACCATGGACACGCAAGGGCGGTTTGCCATCGTTGGTGTCGATGCGCGCACCCATGCTGGCCAGCGGATCGGTGACGCGGCGCATGGGGCGCCCGGACAGCGAGGCATCGCCCACCAGGGTGGAGTCGAATGCCTGGCCGGCAAGCACGCCGGCCATCAGCCGCATGCCGGTGCCGGCATTGCCACAGTCCAGGGCGCCATCACCGGCACGCAAACCATCAATGCCCACACCATGGACGATGCGCACACCCGGTTGAGGCGTTTGCATGCGAACGCCCATGCTTGCGAACATCCGTGCCGTGGCCCGCGTGTCCTCGCCTTCGAGGAAACCTCGGACAGTGGACGTGCCATCGGCCAGTGCAGCGAACATCATCGCGCGATGGGAAACCGATTTATCGCCGGGGATGGTGAGTTCGCCCTCGAGCGGTGCATGCACCGGGCGGCTGATCCAGTTGATCAAGGTCACTACAGTTGCTCCAGCAGGCGATCCAGTTCACCGCGGCTGCCGACACTGATGCGCACCGTCTGACCAAGTCCATAGCCCACCATGGGGCGTACGATCACACCTGCAGTGAACAAGCGGGCCTCCAGGGCGGTGGCGTCGCCGCCGGTATCCACCAACAGGAAGTTGGTCTGCGAAGGAAACACGCGCAGGCCGCGCGCGGTGAGTTCCCCGGCAAGCCACGCACGGTCGCTTGCGTTGGTATCGCGTACGCGGCCCAGATGGGCTTCGTCGCCCAGTGCAGCTTCGGCGGCAGCCAGGGCGATGCCGTTGACGTTGAACGACTCACGCAGACGTTCAAGCACCGCGGCGACGGATGGATCGGCAGTCAAATAGCCCATGCGCAGGCCTGCCAGCCCATAGGCCTTGGAGAAGGTACGTGTGACGACCAGGTTGCGATGCCGATCAAGCAAGTGCATCGCCGTGGAAAGCCCGGGGCGGTCGACGTACTCGTGATAGGCCTCGTCCACCACCACGATCACATCGCCCGGTACGCGCGCCATGAACGCCCCGAGCTCAACGTCGCTGAAGGAGCTTCCGGTTGGATTGTTCGGGTTGGCCAGGTACACAAGCCGTGTGTCCGGGCGGATCGCCGCGGCCATGGCGTCCAGGTCGTGGCCGAAGGGTGCCCCGGGGTGGTCGGCTGGAAGCGCGGGCACTGCAATGCCCAGGGCACCGGCCGCCGCGGTGGCGATCGGAAACACGGCGAAGCCGAATTGCGAATACACCACCGAATGTGCAGCGTCGGCGAAACATTGCGCCAGCAGCATCAATAATTCGTGGGAGCCATTGCCCAGCACCAGTTGGCTGGTGGTCACGCCCAGGCGATCGGCCAGCACCCGCTTGAGCGATGCGCCGACGGGATCGGGATACCGCCACATCGATGCGACCGCCTCACGCGCCGCGGCCATCGCCGCGGGGCTTGGACCCAGCGGATTTTCGTTGGAACCCAATTCCGAAAGCGCAGCGCCGAAACGCTGCCTCAAGGTGGGCAGGTCGTGCCCGGGATCATAAGCGCGCAATGCCGACACAGGAACATTGGCAAGCAGCGTTGCATCGAAACTCATGGCAACGCCACCGGGTATGCGCCAAGCACGCGCACGTCGGCGGCGGAGGGCTCCATTTCCTTCAATGCATCCTGGATGCCGGCATCCTCGACATGGCCGCTGATGTCGATGAAGAACGCGTATTCCCATTTGCCCGTGTGCGCGGGGCGTGACTCGATGCGGTTCATGCTGATGCCCCGCTCGGCCAGCGGACGGAGCACATCGTAAAGCGCGCCGGGTTTGTCGCGCACACTCACCAGTAGCGATGTGCGGTCGTTGCCCGATGGCGGGAAGATGCCCCGGCCGATCACCAGGAACCGCGTGGTGTTGTCGGCGCGGTCTTCGATCGGGCCTGCGATGGTCTTCAGGCCATACACGCGCGCGGCCGTCTCACCGGCAATCGCCGCCGCCGATTCATCGCCGCGGGCCATGCGCGCCGCTTCCGCATTGCTGGAAACGGCCATGCGCTCGGCCTTGGGCAGGTTGATGCGCAGCCATGCCTGGCATTGCTGGAGCGACTGCGGATGGGAATAGACCCGCTTCACGTCATCAAGCTTGCCACCGAGCGACAGCAGGTTCTGGTGCACGCGAAGTTCCACCTCGCCGCAGATCGTGGCCTTGGAGGCCAGGAACATGTCCAGGGTGACCTGGATCATGCCCTGGCCTGAGTTCTCGACCGGCACCACGCCGAAGTCGGCATTACCGGAGGTCACTTCCTGGAACACTTCCTCGATGCTGCCCAGGGGCAGGCCGTAGGCGGCGTGTCCGAACTGCTTGCGCACGGCCTGTTCGCTGAACGTGCCTTCCGGGCCCAGGAAGCCGATCTTCAACGGTTGCTGCTGCGACAGGCACGAGGACATGATCTCGCGGAACAGCCGCACCAGTTCCCCGTCGGGCAGCGGACCGTCATTACGGTCGATCACGCCACGCAGCACCTGGGCCTCGCGCTCGGGGCGGTAATACTCCACCGCGGCCTTCAGCGGGCCCTTGGCCCGCCCCACCTGCTGGGCCCAGCGCGCGCGCTCGGAGATCAGCTGCTGCAGCTGGTGGTCGATGCTGTCAATACGCGTGCGCGCCTCGGCCAGCGTGGCCTGTTTGTCGGTGGTCGGCTTGCTCATGGAATTCCTTTGCTTATTGCTAACCGTGGCGCCGGGCGAAGTCGCCCATGAAGGCCACGAGGGTTTGAACCGCCTCAAGCGTGACGGCGTTGTACAACGAGGCACGCATGCCGCCCACGGCCTTGTGGCCCTTGAGCGCCAGCAGACCGGCATCGAGAGACTGGGCGAGGAACGCCGCGTCGAGCGAGGCATCGTGCAGGGTGAATGGCACGTTCATGCGGGAACGCGCCGTGGGCTCGACCGGGCACCGGTAGTACCCGCCCGAGCCGTCGATGGCGGCATAAAGCTCCGATGCTTTTCGCCGGTTGGTGGCATCAATGGATGCCAGCCCCCCCTGCTCCTTCAACCACTCGAACGTCAGGCCCGCCAGATACCAGCCCCAGGTGTTGGGCGTGTTCAGCATCGAATCGTTTGCCGCGTGTTCGGCGTAGGAGAAAATCTTCGCCATCGGCTGCGTGCTGCGCGAGAGCAGGTCGTCGCGGATGATCGCCACCACCAGGCCGGAAGGCCCGATGTTCTTCTGCGCACCGGCATAGATCATCCCGAAGCGCGAGACGTCGACCGGCCCTGAGAGGATGCTCGATGACATGTCCGCCACCAGGGGGACATCGCCGACATCGGGTACCTCGTGGAACTGCACGCCATGGATGGTCTCGTTCGGCGTGTAATGCACGTAAGCCGACGTTGGCGACAGGTCCCAGGTGTCGCGCGGCGGCAGCTTCAGATAGTGATCGTTTTTCGAGGTCGCGGCCACATGGACGTCTGCATACGGCGCGGCCTCGCGCACCGCCTTCTCGCTCCAATGACCGGTCACCACGTAGTCGGCGCGCTGGCCGGCCTGGGCAAAGTTCATCGGCACCAGGGGGAACTGCAACGTCGCACCGCCCTGCAGGAACAGCACACGGTAGTTGGCGGGAATCGCCATCAATTGGCGAAGATCGGCCTGCGCGCGTGCGGCCAGGGCGATGAAATCCTTGCCACGATGGGAAAGCTCCATCACCGATGCACCCGTGCCGTTCCAGTCGAGCAATTCGGCGCGGGCGCGTTCGAGCACAGCTTGCGGGATGGCGGCGGGGCCGGCACTGAAATTGAAGACCCTGGACAAGACGCCAGTCTCCTTGGAATGGGTGGGCGGACTTAAGGACAGTCCTGCATTATGCCGCCCTGCAGCATAACGACAACCGGGAAATAACTGGTTTCGTCAGAAACGAACGAACAGCACCAGCGCGATGCCCAGCGCGAGCAATGCCGCGGTAAGGATCAACCACCACACCTCGCCACGCGGGCCGGCGGCTTCCTCGGGCAACGGCGGTTCTTCCTCCTGCGCCGGCGCTGCTACCGGATCGGGCATCCAGCCAGGGGCGTCGATGACGAACCGGTGGGCGCCGATACCGATGTGATCGCCCGGCTGCAACACGGCGCGACGAATCGACATGCCATTCAAGCGAACCACGTAACGGGTGGGCACGCGCTCGGCGTCCAGCAGCAGGCAGCTGCCGTCCCAGGCGACGGTGAGGGTGCCGGCGTCACCCTGCGGAAGTTCCAGCGGGTGGTCACCCTGCGGTCCCAGGATAAGCCGCGCACCGATACCCAGTACCCGTCCCGACAGGGGCCCGGCCAATGCACGCAGCGCGGCGGCGCCGGGACGGATGTCTTCGGAGTCGACGCACGAGCGCCCGGATACATCGTGGTCGGCACGCAGCAACATGCGGCACTCACCGACACCCAGGTGATCGCCCTCGCGTAACAGCGCGCGCTCACGTACGGGACGCGCGTTCACATAGACGCGCCCGGCACCGGGAAGGACCTCCAGCAGCAGGCCACGACGATCGTCGTGGATCACCAGGTGATGGTCGGCGACTTGCGGTTCGGCCAGCACGAGGTCGTTGTCGTCGCTGCCGCCGATGCGCAACACCCCGGCCGACCAGTGGAAATCCCCGCGGGCCGAATTGGCAAACTCAATGCGCATGCGTGTGTCTGGATGGCGTGGCAGGGATCGTAGCAGATGAGCCGCGCCGCATTTGCTACGATGCGCAGCCCGATCGCAACGAACATAAAGAAGTCCATGGCACGTATCGACATCCAGCGCGAACACCACCTCGAAGCCGACCAGGCGCGCGCCGTCGTCGACAAAGTCGCCGCACGCCTGGGCGAGAAGTTCGGTACGACCTCGCGCTGGGAAGGCGACACCTTGCATTTTGAGCGCGCGGGCGTGAAGGGTCGCATCAGCCTGGAGCCGGCCGCCGTGCGGGTACAGGCTGAGCTTGGCATGCTGCTAAGCGCCATGAAGGGCACGATCGAGCAGGAAATCCGCCGCAAGCTCGACGAATACTTCGCCTGAAGCCCAAGGCTTTGACCTAAGCCGCCTTCGTGCAATAATAGCGGGCTATTGCGACCACTTCGGCCGCACATCGAACCGGGTCACATGGCAAAAGACGACGTCATCGAAATGGAAGGCACGGTCCAGGAGACCCTGCCCAACACCATGTTCCGCGTGCAGCTGGAGAACGGGCACGTCATCACCGCCCATATCTCGGGCCGGATGCGCAAGCACTACATCCGCATTCTTACCGGCGACAAGGTGAAGGTGGAAATGACACCTTACGACCTGACCAAGGGCCGGATCACCTACCGCATGAAGTAACCGGCGACCCTGCCCACCGGGCTTGCCCGGGAGTCCAAGTTCCAAAGAAAGGCCGCGCATTGCGCGGCCTTTTTCGTTATTCCGGCAACCGGACGGGGCCTCGCAGCCGCCGCCCGGGTCTTCGCTTATGCCTCTGCCGGTACCGGCTCCGCCGCTTCGGTGGCGACGGTGAGCTCGCCATCGACCACATCCAGGCTCACCTTGCCGCCATCGGCCAGCTTTCCGAACAAGAGCTCGTCGGCCAGCTTGCGCTTGACCTTGTCCTGGATCACGCGGGACATCGGGCGGGCACCCATCTGTGGGTCGAATCCGTTCTCCGCCAACCAGCGGCGGGCGTCGGACGAGACATCGACACTGACGCGCTTCTCGCCCAACTGGGCTTCCAGCTCGATCAGGAACTTGTCCACCACGCGCAGGATGTGCTCGAAATCCAGCGGATTGAACTGGATCACCGCGTCCAGGCGGTTGCGGAACTCCGGCGTGAACAACCGGCGGATGGTTTCCATGGCATCGAGCGAATGGTTCTGCTTGACGAAGCCGATGCCGCGGCGTGCCGCCTGCTGGGCACCGGCGTTGGTGGTCATCACCACGATCACGTTCTTGAAGTTCGCTTCCCGGCCGTTGGTATCGGTAAGGACACCGCGATCCATGACCTGCAGCAGGATGTTGTAGACATCCGGATGGGCCTTCTCGATTTCATCGAGCAGCAGCACGCAGTGTGGGTGCTTGGTGATCTGCTCGGTGAGCAGGCCGCCCTGGTCGAAGCCGACATAGCCCGGGGGAGCGCCCACCAGGCGCGACACCGAATGAGCCTCCATGTATTCGGACATGTCGAAGCGGACCATCTCGATGCCCAGCTGCATGGCAAGCTGGCGGGTGACTTCGGTCTTGCCGACGCCGGTGGGACCTGCAAGCAGGAAGCTGCCGATCGGCTTGGCCGGGTCGCCCAGGCCGGAGCGTGCCATCTTGATCGACGAGGCCAGGGCCTCGATCGCCGCATCCTGGCCGAACACCACCATCTTGAGGTTGCGCTCGAGGTTGCGCAGGACATCACGATCGGATGCCGAGACCTGCTTGGCCGGGATGCGCGCCATCTTGGCGACGATGTACTCGATTTCCGACACGCCGATCTGCGTTACCCGCTCGCCCTCAGGCAACAGGCGCTGACGGGCGCCGGCCTCGTCGATGACATCGATGGCCTTGTCCGGCAGCAGGCGGTCCGGGATGTGCTTGACAGCAAGGTCCACCGCGGCTTTCAGCGCATCGGCACTGTATTCCACGCCGTGGTGATCTTCGAAACGGCTCTTCAGCCCCTTCAGGATCTCGATGCTCTCGGCCACGGTGGGCTCTACCACGTCGATCTTCTGGAAACGGCGGGCCAGCGCGCGGTCTTTCTCGAATACGCCGCGGAATTCCTGGAACGTGGTCGAACCGATGCAACGAAGCTCGCCGGCGGCCAGCATCGGCTTGATCAGGTTCGAGGCGTCCATGGTTCCGCCCGAAGCCGAACCCGCACCGATGATGGTGTGGATCTCGTCGATGAACAGGATCGAGTTGGGCTGCTTCTTAAGCTGTGCGATCACCGCCTTCAGGCGCTTTTCGAAATCGCCGCGGTACTTGGTGCCGGCCACCAGCGCGCCCAGGTCCAGCGCCCAGATGGTGCAGTCTTCCAGCACCTCGGGCACGTCGCCCTCGACGATGCGCTTGGCCAGGCCCTCGGCCAGGGCGGTCTTGCCCACGCCAGCCTCGCCCACGTAGAGCGGGTTGTTCTTGCGGCGGCGGCAGAGCACCTGGATGGTGCGCTCGACTTCGTCCTTACGGCCGATCAGGGGATCGATCTTGCCCTGCATGGCCAGTTCATTGAGGTTGGAGGCGTATTCGGCCAGCGGGTTGGACTTGCCCTCCCCGCCTTCCTCGCCCTCGCGCTCAGCCGCTGCCGGGGACACGGCCGGGTCGTCGCCGATCTTGGCGATGCCGTGGGAAATATAGTTGACCACGTCCAGCCGGGTGATTTCCTGCTGGTGCAGGAAATACACCGCGTGGGAGTCTTTCTCGCCGAAGATGGCGACCAGCACGTTGGCGCCGGTCACTTCCTTCCGTCCGGAAGACTGCACGTGGTAGACCGCGCGCTGCAGCACCCGCTGGAAACCCAGGGTGGGCTGCGTGTCGCGTTCGTCGCCGGGCGCAAGCACGGGTACTGTCTCGGCGATGATGCGCTGCAGGTCGGCGACCAGGCGCGGCAGGTCCACGCCGCAAGCCCGCAACGCCGCAAGTGCGGACGAATTCTCCGACAGGGCAAGCAACAGGTGCTCGACCGTCATGAACTCGTGGCGCTGCTCACGGGCTTGCTTGTAGCAATGGCCAATGGTGACTTCGAGATCCTTGCTGAACATACGGAACGTCTCCGCTGATGTCTTGGGCGGCCATGCAAAAGGGATGCCGCATGCCCGGTAGATGGGGCTCCCTTACAACTTTTCCATAGTGCACAACAGAGGATGCTGGTTACTGCGCGAGTACTCGTTCACCTGCGTCACCTTCGTTTCGGCCACTTCGCGGGTAAATACCCCGCAAACACCCTTGCCCCGGGTATGGACGTGGAGCATCACCTGCACGGCGCGCTCCTGGTCCATGCCGAAGAAGGACCGCAGCACCTCGATGACGAAATCCATCGGGGTGAAATCGTCATTCATCAACAACACCTGGAACAACGGCGGTCGGGCTACTTCCGGCCGGGCGGTGTCTAGCGCGAGGCCGTGTTCCTGGCTGTGTTCTTGTTCGTTTTCGGTCGGCATGGGCACGTGGGTCAGCTTTGGTCCAAGTATATGCCGCAAGCGCCGGTAGGCGCCGCGTGAATGGGTCAGGTGATGGCACAATAGGCGTTTTTCCAGTGGTCCGAACTTCAAATGACACCTTCCCCGCCCGACAACGAGGTCTGGCGTCCCCATGTGACAGTCGCCACCATCGTCCATGACGGTGAGCGTTTCCTCATGGTCGAAGAACGGGTAAACGGCAAAATCGCCTACAACCAGCCCGCCGGCCACCTGGATGAAGGCGAGTGCCTCACCGCCGCCGCAGCCCGCGAAACGGTTGAGGAAACCGGCTGGACGGTACAGGTGCAGCATCTGGTGGCCATCGACCAGTGGCGCAGCCACGGGCATGGCGACCAGGTATTGCGATTCACCTTTGCCGCGAGCCCCCTGGGACACGACGATCGTCCGCTCGACACCGGCATCGAGCGCGCGCTGTGGCTCACGCGCACCGAGATCGCCGCCCTGCGCCCGCAATTGCGCAGTCCACTGGTGGAATCGAGCATCGACAAGTGGCTGTCAGGCTCCCGCCTGCCCCTTTCGGTCATCGGCAACCTGCTAACCGGGCAGCCCGGATGAAGGTGATCGTGGGTATTTCCGGTGGCGTGGACTCGTCCGTGGCGGCCCTGCTTCTGCAACAGGCAGGGCACCAGGTCGAGGGCATGTTCATGCAGAACTGGGAAGAAGACGACCGCCAGGGTCCATGCACGACCGACCAGGACCGCAAGGACGCCGTCGCCGTCTGCGGCCGGCTGGGCATTCCTTTCCATGCCCGGAACTTCGCCGCCGAATACTGGGATGGCGTGTTCGAACACTTCCTGGCCGAGTACCGGGCCGGGCGCACGCCCAATCCGGATGTCCTTTGCAACCGCGAGATCAAGTTCCGCACCTTCCTGGACCACGCCCGCGCCCTGGGGGGCGAGAAGATCGCCACCGGCCATTACGCCCGCGTCGACCTCCATGACGGGCGTTACCGTCTGCTGCGCGCCGTGGACCGCGCCAAGGACCAGACCTATTTCCTGCATGCACTGGGGCAGGAGCAGCTGGCGGCCACCTTGTTCCCGGTAGGCGAAATCGAGAAACCCCGCGTCCGCGAACTGGCCCGCGAGGCCGGCCTGGGCACCGCGGCGAAGAAGGATTCCACCGGCATCTGCTTTATCGGCGAGCGCGACTTCCGCAGCTTCCTGGCTCAGTACATCCCGGCCCGGCCCGGCCGCATGGTTACGCCTGAAGGGCGGGATGTGGGCGAGCATCAGGGCGCGATGTATTACACGCTGGGCCAGCGTAACGGCCTGGGCATCGGCGGTCGGCGCGAAGCCGGTGGCGATCCCTGGTACGTGGTAGGCAAGGACGTGCTCGAAAACACCCTGATCGTGGCCCAGGGTGGCAGCAACCGCTATCTGGCCTCGCGCCAGCTCGAAGCCACGGGCGCCACCTGGGTGGCAGGCCCGGCACCGGCGGGCGAGTTCGCCTGCACCGCCAAGACACGCTATCGCCAGGACGACCAGCTATGCACCGTGCGCGTGTCGGGCGACCGCGTATTCGTACAATTTAACGAGGCGCAGCGCGCCGTCACCCCGGGCCAGTCGGTAGTCTTCTACGATGGCGACGCCTGCCTGGGCGGCGCCGTGATCGAAGCGACCGATGCCGCCTATGGCGGCCTGCCCGCCCATCCTGAAGTCAAGGTTCCCGCATGAATGAAGAACGCGTCCTGGCGCTGGCCGGGCTGTTCCAGGCCACCGCGCTGGTACAGCAACTGGCCACGGAAGGCCGGGCCGACGAAGCCTCGATGGAGGCAAGCCTCGGCAGCGTGTTCCACCTGGACGCCGATACGGTGGAGGCGATCTTCGGCGGTGTCAGCGGCGTACGGCTGGGCCTGCGCACGCTGGTAAGCCAGCTCGAAGACGCCAGCACCCGCGATATCGCCGTGATGCGCGCCACGATCACGGTGCTGCGCCTGGAGCGCACGCTCTCGCGCCGGCCGGAACTGCTCTCGCAGCTGCAGGAAGGCATCGTCGCCGCCCGCCGCCAGGTGGAACACTTCGGCATGGCCCATCCGAACGTGGCCGCCCGCCTGGCCGAGCTTTACGCCGGCACATTGTCCACGCTCAAGCCGCGCGTGATGGTGACCGGCATGCCCACCCATCTGCAGCAGAAGGCCGTGGTCGACCGCGTGCGCGCCGCCTTGCTGGCAGCCGTGCGCGCGGCGGTGTTGTGGCATCAACTCGGTGGCCGCCAGTGGCACCTGGTGCTCTACCGGCGCCGTGCCAGCATGATCGCCCGCGGGCTATTGACCGGCGCCACCCTCGATAACGGGGGTTAATCCCGGCATTCGCCCGGCCAGGTCCACCAGCAGGTCGCCAAGCCCGGCGAGGTCCTCGCCCCAGGCGGTGGCGCTACGCCAGTAGAGCGCCACCTCACGCCCCGGCGCCTGCCCTTGCACACTTACCAGGCATACGTTGGGGATCGATGCCAGGCGGTCGTGGGCCAGTACCGGGACCAGCGTGTAACCCCCTCGCACGGCCACCAGGGTAGCGAGGCTTTCAAGGCTTACATCCTGGATGCGCTCGCTGCCGTGGGCGCCGGGATGGCTCTCGGCCATCAGCGTTGCCTGGGCAGGATCGAGCGTTGCCAGCGGCACGCTCGCCTTGCCTGCCGCGGGATGGTCGGCATGCACCAGGAGCTCGTAGGGCTCGAAGAACAGCCGCCGCGACGACAATCCCGGCACGGCCGCGCCCGGCGGTGCCAGCACGGCATCGAGTTCGCCTTCGGCCAGGCGGCGCAGCAACCCCCTGGGCTTGCCTTCGCTGATGGTGAGCCTGGCCTCGCCAAAACGCTGCGGAAACGGCTCGATCAGCTGGGGCAGCAGGTAGGGACCCAGGGTGGCCGGCACGCCCAGCCGCAATTCGCCGCCGAAAGCGATGCTCCCGGCCAGTGCCCCGGCCTGCAACCGTTCGGCGCCGGCCAGCACGTCGTTGATCAGGGCGATCAGGCGGGCACCGCCCCCAGCAAGCGCCACGCCGCGCCCACCACGTTCAAACAGCGTGATGCCCAATGCCTGTTCCACCTTCTGTACCTGGTGGGAAAGACCCGAGGCGCTGATGTTCATGAGCCTTGCCGCGGAGGTGAAACTTCCTTCACGCGCCACGGCCTGCACCAACGCCAGGTCGCGCAGCGATACCGCCGAAAGTGCCGTCGAAATCATCGAACGCTGCATGCCATCAAAACCGTTTGTGCCAGAAGACGCAGGGGCCCATCCTTCGCCGCAGAAACACGACCCCTCTCAAGGCGGGCATCTTAGCCGCCCAGGACCACGGTCGGCGGCGCCTGCTCACGTCCAGTCACGGTTTTGGGCGATAATTACCAACTTTGACGGGCCGTAAGCCCCACGGCGCCTCCCCAGCCAGCATCAAGCCAGGAGCAAGCAATGAAAGACTCGTTCTCCGTCCGGGACAGCATCGAAGTCAACGGCAAGCGTCACGCCATCGCCAGCCTCACGAAGCTCGGGGAGCGATTCGATCTGAAGCGCCTGCCCTACTCCATGAAGATCCTGCTGGAGAACCTCCTGCGCGCCGAAGACGGGGTGAACGTCACCTCGAAGGAAATCGAAGCGGTCGCCCGGTGGGACGCCAAGGCCGAGCCCGACACCGAGATCTCCTTCATGCCCGCGCGCGTGGTGCTGCAGGACTTCACCGGCGTGCCCTGCGTGGTGGACCTTGCCGCCATGCGTGATGCCGTAGTGAAGCTCGGCGGCGATGCTACCCAGATCAATCCGCTCGCGCCGGCGGAACTGGTGATCGACCATTCGGTACAGGTTGATGCCTTCGGCACGTCCAGTTCGCTCGATACCAACGTCGAGATCGAGTTCGAGCGCAACCAGGAGCGCTACAGCTTCCTGCGCTGGGGCCAGAAGGCCTTCAACAACTTCAAGGTGGTGCCGCCCCGCACCGGTATCGTCCACCAGGTGAACCTGGAGAACCTCGCCCGCGTGGTGTTCACGGCGGATGTGGACGGCGAAAGCTGGGCCTACCCCGACACCGTATTCGGCACCGATTCGCACACCACGATGATCAACGGCATCGGCGTGCTCGGCTGGGGCGTGGGTGGCATCGAGGCGGAGGCCGCGATGCTGGGCCAGCCCTCCTCCATGCTGATCCCGCAGGTGATCGGCTTCAAGCTCACCGGCAAGCTTGCCGAAGGCGTTACCGCCACCGACCTCGTGCTTACCGTTACCCAGATGCTGCGCAAGCTCGGCGTGGTGGGCAAGTTCGTGGAATTCTTCGGCGACGGCCTGGCCGCCCTGCCGCTGGCCGACCGCGCCACCATCGCCAACATGGCCCCCGAATACGGCGCCACCTGCGGCATCTTCCCGGTCGACCAGGAGTCGCTGAACTACCTGCGCCTGTCCGGCCGCGACGAGCACCAGATCACGCTGGTGGAAACCTATGCCAGGGCGCAGGGGCTGTGGCACGACGCCAACACCCCGCATGCGGAATTCACCAACACGCTGGAACTGAACCTGGCCGACGTCCGCCCCTCGATGGCCGGTCCCAAGCGCCCGCAGGACCGCGTGCTGCTCGAAGGCGTGCAGCAGAGCTTCCTCGATGCCGTCGGCCCGCTCACCGCCAACCGCAAGCCGAAGAGCGAATCCACCGAGCGCTTTGCCAATGAAGGCGGCGCCGCCGCCATCGGCAACGAAGCGAACAACCTGGGCAACGGTGGCGTCACGATCGCCAAAGATGGCAAGAGCTTCAAGCTCGACGATGGCGCGGTGGTGATTGCCGCGATCACCTCCTGCACCAACACGTCCAACCCCGCCGTGATGATCGGCGCCGGCATCCTGGCCAAGAAGGCCGCCGCGCGCGGCCTCACCGCCAAGCCCTGGGTCAAGCCCTCGCTGGGCCCAGGTTCGCTGGTGGTTACTGATTACCTGAAGAAGACCAACCTGCTTTCTGAGCTTGAGAAGGTCGGCTTCTATGTGGTCGGCTATGGCTGCACGACCTGCATCGGCAACTCAGGCCCCTTGCCTGTGGAAATCAGCAAGGGCATTGCCGACGGCGACCTCGCCGTGGCGTCGGTGTTGTCGGGCAACCGCAACTTCGAAGGCCGCGTGCATCCGGAAGTGAAGATGAACTACCTGGCCTCGCCGCCGCTGGTGGTGGCCTATGCCCTGGCCGGCACCCTGGACATCGACCTCACCAAAGAGCCGATCGCCAACGGCAGCGACGGCAAGCCGGTGTACCTCAAGGACATCTGGCCGTCGAACCAGGAGATCTCCGACGCCATCGCCGGCTCCATCAACGCTGAGATGTTCAACGCCAACTACGCCGACGTATTCAAGGGCGACAGCCGCTGGAACCAGATCGCATCCCCGGATGGCGCGCTGTATAAGTGGGACGATTCCACCTACATCAAGAACCCGCCCTACTTCGACGGCATGAGCAAAGATGCCGGTGAAATCGAGGACATCCACGGTGCCAGCGCCCTGGGCATCTTCGGCGACTCCATCACCACCGACCACATTTCCCCGGCAGGCTCGATCAAGAAGGACTCCCCCGCCGGCGCCTTCCTGATCTCCCGTGGTGTGCAGCCGAAGGATTTCAACTCCTACGGTTCGCGGCGTGGCAACGACGACGTCATGGTGCGCGGCACCTTCGCCAACATCCGTATCAAGAACCTCATGCTCGACGGCGTGGAAGGTGGCTACACTCGCCACGTGCCTAGCGGCGAAACCATGCCGATCTACGACGCGGCCATGAAGTACAAGGCAGCCGGCACGCCGCTGGTGGTGCTCGGCGGCAAGGAATACGGTACCGGCTCCTCGCGTGACTGGGCCGCCAAGGGCACCTTGCTGCTGGGTGTCAAGGCGGTGATCACTGAGAGCTTCGAGCGCATCCACCGCTCGAACCTCGTCGGCATGGGCGTGCTGCCCTGCCAGTTCATGGACGGTGAAAACGCGCAGACCCTGGGCCTTACCGGCGACGAAACCTTCGACATCACCGGCCTTGATCGTGGCAAGAGCACCCGCGCCACGGTCACCGCCACCTCGAAGGACGGCAAGAAGAAGCAATTCACGGTGAAAGTGCTGCTGCTGACGCCGAAGGAACGCGAGTTCTTCCGCCACGGTGGCATCCTGCAATACGTACTGCGCCAGCTGGCCAAGCGCTAAAGACAAAGAGCCCCGCGAAAGCGGGGCTTCTTTTAGTGCACTAGCGTGACCAGGTGGCCGAATAGCACAACCACCGGGAGCCTTCACGGCGCCAGGCGGTTTCCACGTGGTATATCCCGCCTTCGTCGGGGATCAGGCCGGTGCTGCTGGTCAAAGAAACAGTGAACGTGGCCACCAGTCGCTCACCGCGCCTGTCCACGCCCACCGGCCCCATGGTGACGCCGACATGCGCACCGCGCAGCGCGGCCAGATGAACCATGCCTTCCAGGCGCCGGCGATCGAGTTCACCGCCGTTACCGTCGAAGTCATCGGTAAGGGCTGACACGGTATCGCCCGCCTTACCGGCCTCCGCGGCCACCTGCGTGGCGGCGATGGCCTGGCGCACCTGATCCTCGTCGCCAGTATGGTGGCAAGAGGCCACCAAGGCGAAGAAGGCCAATACAAGGAATTGCTTGTCGAGCCTGCCCAAAAGCAGCCGACGACATCCGACACGAGCGACACTTCGATTTACGTTCCTCTTCGCAGACAGCCGAGATTTCAGCATACGCACTCCCAATGTAAGAGGCACCGTGTACACACGCGATCGATATCCATTGTAGGCGCCATGAGAGATTTGCGCGGCGAGCTCCTACGCGCACGCCCAGACGGCACCTATCCAATTGCTGTCTGCAAAGAGGCAACCTTTCTCCGGCGTTTAACTAAGGAGTAAGTTCGCATGGGCATTCGCTCACCCTTCAAAGCACTTTTACACTACCGCAGTCTGTTGATTGGAGTCTTTTCCCTAGGTTGTATAGGGTCAGTTGCAGCACTGCCACCATCGGCAAACACCATCGAGCCACGGATCATCGGCGGAAAAGATGTCCCCGATGGCAAATATCCGTTTCTCGTCGGCGTGGGCTACCCTGATGACGATGACATATTCGCCGGCTGCGGCGGGACACTGGTTACACCGAGCATAGTCATGACTGCCGCGCACTGCGTCGGCCTGAGTACCCCGGCCGACGAACGTCTCGTGGTCGTCGGACGTACCGTCATCACCGACACGCAGACGGGAAAACTCCACAGGGTTGCCCGCATCGTCCGGCATCCACGTTTTAACGGAGGCGAGTCGCCACGTTATGACATAGGCTTTATTGAGTTGGCCGAGCCCGTGGCTGATGCTGCGCTGGTCACGCTGCCACCCAAAGGCCAGCCTTCCGATCAGCGTACAGGCGAGCTTACGACAGTTGCTGGGTGGGGCAGGACCAATCATCCGGACATAATTTTGGATCGCCTCCAGGAGGCTTCTGTAGAACTTCTTCCCCCGTCCAGGTGCTCCGGCTATGGCGTTATGTATGATCCGTCGCTGATGCTCTGTGCGGGCAGCCCTGGCAAAGACAGTTGTACTGGCGACAGTGGCGGCCCACTCTTTTCCGTAGCTGCGGATGGGAAAATAGAACAGCTGGGCATCGTTTCCTATGGGTGGGGCTGTGCCGATCCTGACTATCCCGGTTTATATACGTGGCTAGGATCCGCTGATATCTGGGATACGCTGGCCGAGTCCCCCGACGGGCAGTACATCAAGGCCATGCTGGACCGCTGAAACATCAGACGCCACGGCAGCGGTCATTCCTCATTGCAGTGCGGCTTGCCGCTATACGCGGGCGTATGCTCCAATGCCTTGCACTACGACGGCACCTTGCCGCGCGTGCATCCAACGGAGAGCTGGACTGAGCATGAGTAACGACCGCCCGTGGCTGGACAACTATCCCCCCGGCGTGCCGGCCGACATCGACATCACGCAGTACCGCTCTATCGTCGACGTGCTCGAGGAATCCTTCGAGAAATACCGTGATCGCCCGGCCTTCACCAGCTTCGGCAAAACCGTTTCCTATGGCGAGATCGACGAACTGAGCAACCAGTTCGCAGGGTATCTCTCAGGCGAACTGAAGCTGGTCAAGGGCGATCGCATCGCGATCATGCTGCTCAATGTCATCCAGTACCCGGTGGCGCTGTTCGCGGCGCTTCGCCTGGGCCTGGTGGTGGTCAATACCAACCCGCTATACACCCCGCGCGAGCTCGAACACCAGTTGAAAGATTCCGGCGCCAAGGCGCTGATCGTGCTGGACAACTTCGCCGCGACCGTGCAGGAAGCGCTCAAGCACGTGCCGGTACCGCACGTGATCACCACCGGTATCGGTGATCTGCTCGGGGTCAAGGGCGCCGTCATCAACTTCGTGATCAAGCACGTGAAGAAGATGGTGCCTGAATTCCGGATCGATGGCGCCGTGCGCTTCGGCGATGCGCTCTCGCGGGGCGGACGCCACGAGACGACCTCGCCGGATGTCTCGCGCGATGATGTTGCCTTCCTGCAATACACCGGCGGCACCACGGGCGTGGCCAAGGGTGCGATGCTCACCCACGGCAACATGGTGGCGAACATGCTTCAGGCCGGTGCCTGGTTTGGCGCGCAGATCCGCCCGGGCCAGGAAATCATCATCACCGCGCTGCCGCTGTACCACATCTTCGCGCTCACCTGTAATTGCTTCATCTTCCTGCGCTTCGGCGGCCAGAGCATCCTGATCACCAATCCGCGCGACATGCCAGGGTTCGTCAAGGACCTCTCCAAAGTGCGCTTCACCGCCATCACCGGCGTCAACACGCTCTTCAACGGCCTTGTGCACACCGAAGGTTTCGACAAGCTCGACTTCTCAAGCCTGCGCATGAGTTTCGGTGGTGGCATGGCCGTGCAGCGCGCGGTGGCGGAGAAGTGGCAGGCCATAACCGGGTGCCCGCTGATCGAGGGCTACGGCATGACCGAAAGCTCACCGGTGGCCACCATCAACCCGATGATCGAAGGCGCCAGTTTCTCAGGCTCGATCGGCATGCCGATACCCTCCACCGAGATCAGCATCCAGGACGACGACGGCAAGCATCAGACGACCGGCGATATCGGAGAGATCTGCATTCGCGGCCCGCAGGTGATGAAGGGCTACTGGAACCAGCCCGGCGAGACAGCCAAGGTCATCAGCAGCGATGGCTGGCTACGTACCGGCGACATCGGCCGCATCGACGAAAAAGGCCTGGTGTATATCGTCGATCGCAAGAAGGACATGATCCTGGTCTCCGGCTTCAACGTCTACCCGAACGAGATCGAGGACATTGTAGTCCGCTGCCCCGGGGTACTCGAGTGCGCAGCCGTAGGTGTTCCGGACGAGCATTCCGGTGAAGTGGTCAAGCTTTTTGTGGTGAGGAAAGATCCCTCCCTCACCGAGGAAACCATCAAGGCCTGGTGCCGGGAAAACCTCACCGGCTACAAGCGTCCGAAGCTGATTGAGTTCCGCGACAGCCTGCCCAAGTCCAACGTGGGCAAGATCCTCCGTCGCGAGTTGCGCGACGAAGAAAAGAAAAAAACCGCCTGAAGCAACCCACCCCGGCGCCATTGGCATCGCGGGTGGGAGCCGGCTAGTCGTCCGACCAGGTCTCAAGCGTATCGGCGTAGCCGCCCAGCAGGTTCCACAACGGTTCTTGCTTGTCGTCGGGAATATGCGTGTAGGCCATGCCCACCTGCCGCGCCGACACGCGCGTGACCTGCGCTTCCATGTGGATGTGCAGGTCGCTTCCGAAGATCATGTCCAGCACCCACGTCTCGCCCACGTCGCCACGCCAGCCGAGCGGGCGACGAAGCAGCGCCCCGGTGGCGGAAATATCGACCAGTTCCGTCGGGTGCGCCTCGGCGCCCCGGCTCATCAGCACGGCTGTCTCGACCTTCATGCGCGCGTGGCGCAGTCGAAGCTTGTCGCCGTTTTCGTCCTTGTTGCTCAATGCTGCTGTCTCCACGTCGGCCGCGCCTTGCGTACGTAAGGTCTTGCCGGGTGTCCTGCCGTGCGTGCCCTAATCGCGTGTCTTCAACACGCCGGCGCGTACCAGGCTCCCCGCCCCGAATTTCTCGTTGATCCGGTCCTGGATCCCATCCGCCTGCGGCGAGCTTGCCGCCGGCTGGAACAGATCATTCTGCGCCCGTTCGCCAAATCCGGAAAGTCCGACACCCAATAAGCGCAGCCGTGGACGCGGCTGCTGGGCCCACCACGTGTGCAGCAAGCGGCGTGCCAACTGGTGGATGTCCTGGGTAGCGTTACCCGCACCCACCAGCTGCGCCTGGCGGGTGTAGGTGGTGAAGGGCGGCTCGCGCAGTTTCACCGTCACCGTGCGTCCTTTCATCTGCCGGCCGCGTGCGCGCCGTGCGACCTTCTCGCTCATCCGCAGCAACCATGCATCGGCCATGGCGAGGTCGGTGATATCCACGTCGAAGGTGTTCTCCGCACTGATGGATTGCTCGGCTACCTCGCGGCACACGGGCCGTTCGTCCTCACCCCGCGCAAGCGCCTGAAGGCCTTCGACCTGGCGCCCCAGGGCGCGCTGCAGACGGCCGGGGTCGCATCGCGCCAGCTCGCCGATGGTACGGATGCCGATACGGTGAAGTTGCTCCTCCGCCACCTTGCCCACGGTCCACAGGCGTCCCACCGGCAAGGGATCGAGCGTGGCCCGAACCTCTTCGGGCCGGACGCGCAAAAAACCGTCAGGTTTTGACAATTCACTGGCAACCTTGGCCACCAGCTTGTTGGCCGCCATGCCAACAGACGCATTCAGGCCTGTACTTTGGCGAATGCGAAGCTTGATCTGCCGGCCGATGGCTTCAATCGAGGCAAAAAGTTTCAGGCTGCCGGTCACGTCCAGGAAGGCTTCGTCAAGCGACAGGCCCTCGATGTCGTCGGTGAACTCGCCAAAAACCGCGAATACCTGGGCCGAAATCTCCGCATAGCGGTCGTGCCGGGGAAAAATGAATACCGCCTCGGGGCAAAGGCGGTGGGCCCGGGAGGTTGGCATCGCCGAGCGCACACCGTATTTTCGCGCCTCGTAGTTGCAGGTGGAAACCACCCCGCGGCCCCCTAAGCCGCCCACGATCACCGGCTTTCCCGCAAGCGCGGGGTCGTCGAGCTCCTCCACGGAGGCATAGAAGGCGTCCATGTCCACGTGGATGATTGCGCGCTCAGTGACCATGGCGGCTATTGTGCCCATCTGGCCAGCCACTGTCGGCTCTGGACTTGGCAGCTTGCAGGCGCTACCCTAAAGCCCATCGGGTAGTGACGTGGATGCGCAAGGCGGTAGCCGGCGCGGTTTACCGTGTGTCTTCCACTTGGCTCCTGCAAGCTGATCGAAACCCCCGTTTCGTTATCCAGCTACGCCTTTGCCGCATGGGCTCATGACGCGAAGGTGCGATACGGTCGGCGATCGGCCCAGAGCAGACAGAATAGGCCCCATGGCCCCTTTCGTCGCACGCGGTCCGACGACGACGACACGTAGCCCGTCCGGCGAACATCCCGGATGCGTCGCGGCAACGCCGCACGTGACACCTTGTCCTGCCGCCACGGCGGCGTCTTTCGAGTTCAGATGAGCATCGATCCAGCTCAGCCCATGGCGAGCCAGCCAACCAGCGATCCGTTCGCGCACCAGCCGCAGCAGCAGGAAATGCCGCTGGCGGTGGTGCGTGGCCAGGCCGTGCTGCAAATGCCCCAGGATCTGTACATCCCGCCCGACGCGCTGGAAGTGATCCTGGAGGCCTTCGAGGGCCCGCTCGACCTCCTGCTGTACCTGATCCGCCGGCAGAACCTCGATGTGCTCGACGTTCCTATCGCCGAGATCACCCGCCAGTACATGGACTACATCGACATGATGCGCGATGTCATGCGACTGGAACTGGCGGCCGAATACCTGCTGATGGCGGCCATCCTGGCTGAGATCAAATCCCGGCTGCTGCTGCCCCGGCCGCCGGCCGAGGAAGGCGTCGAGGAAGACCCGCGCGCCGAGCTCGTCCGCCGTCTGCAGGAATACGAACGCTTCAAGAAGGCCGCGGCCGACCTCGACGAGCTACCCCGGCTCGAGCGCGACACCGTGGTGGTGCACGCGGAAGTCGGCGAGAGGGTGGTGGTGAAGATGCCGCCGCCGCTGGACCTGCGCGAACTTCTGCTGGCCCTGCGTGATGTCCTGCAGCGGGCCGACCTCTTCACCCACCATGCCATCGCCCGCGAACCTTTGAGCGTCCGCCAGCGCATGGGCGATCTTCTCAATGCCCTCGGCGATGGCATCTTCCACCGCTTCGAGACCATGTTCGATCCCACCGAGGGCCGCCTGGGCGTGGTCGTCACCTTCCTGGCCATGCTGGAACTGGCCAAGGAATTGCTGGTAGAGATCGTCCAGGAAGAACCCCTCGGCGCCATCTACGTCAAGACCAAGGTCGGCGACGACGCCGCCATCGAATTGCCCGAAGAGGACCAGGCGAGCGCCTGACGGCGACGTCCCCTGCACATTCCAGGAAACCATGGAACAAGAACAGCTCAAACCGATCCTCGAGGCCGCCCTGCTGGCAAGTTCGCAGCCGATGACGGTGCAGCAGCTCGACGGCCTGTTCGTCGAGGAAGACAACATCGGCCACGAGGATCTCTCCCGTGCGCTGGAGTCGCTCCGCGCCGACTGCGAGGGCCGCGGCATCGAACTGGTGGAAGTGGCCTCCGGCTTCCGCTACCAGGTCCGCCAGCGCGAACATGCCTTCATCTCGCGCCTGTGGACGGAGAAACCCAGCCGGTATTCGCGCGCCCTGCTCGAAACACTTTCGCTGATCGCCTACCGTCAGCCGATCACCCGTCCGGAGATCGAACAGATCCGCGGCGTGGTGGTATCGAGCAACATCATCAAGACACTGGAAGAACGCGAATGGATCCGCGTGGTGGGTTACCGGGACGTTCCGGGCAAACCTGCCCTGTTCGGGACCACGCGCATCTTCCTGGACTACTTCAACCTGAAGTCACTCGACGCCCTGCCGCCGCTGTCCGAAATCCGCGACATGGAGGATCTCAATCCCCAGATGCGCCTGGATGGGGATGAACGGGCCCTTCCCGCCCTGGGCGCGGGAGCGGACGTCGACGCACAGGACACCGATAACCAGGCAGTGGCTGACGCCGCTGCCCACTCCGGCGATCTGGCCTTTGCGCCCGATGCCGACAACCAGGAGCCGGCCGACGCGCCGGCCTCCGACACCGACGAGCCGGCCGATGACATCGCCTCGGCTTCCCCTACTGCCGACGAGGCAGAACCCGCGGATGTCGACGATGACGCCGCAACGCAAGACACCGAGGAGTACCGCGCATGAATGCGCCGCAGCGATCCGTGCTATCCCTGAAACGTGACGTCAAGCCCGAAGTGGCTGGACTGGAAGAACGCCTGCACAAAGTGCTGGCCAATGCGGGCCTGGGCTCGCGCCGGATGCTCGAACAGCGCATCCAGGCTGGCGAGATCGAGGTCAACGGCGCCGCCGCCGGCATCGGTTCGTCGGTCCACGCCGGCGACAGGGTGGTGATCGACGGCAAGCAGTTCGTCGTGTCCACCGACTCGCGCAACGATGCCGAAGTGATCGTCTACCACAAGCCCGAGGGCGTGGTGACCACCCGCGAAGATCCCGATGGCCGTCCCACCGTCTTTGAACAGCTGCCGCGCCTGAAGAACGCGCGCTGGGTGGCCGTGGGCCGCCTGGACATCAACACCACCGGCCTGCTGCTGCTCACCACCGACGGGGAGCTCGCCAATGCGCTGATGCACCCGAAGAGCGGCCTTGAGCGCGAATACCTTTGCCGCGTGCATGGCGAGGTACCCGACGAAACCATCGAGCGATTGAAATCGGGTGTGGAGCTGGACGACGGCCCTGCCCGCTTCGACGACATCGGCGTGATCAGCCGCGGCGGCAGCCACAGCTGGTTCCGCGTGGTGATCCGCGAAGGCCGCAACCGCGAGGTACGCCGCCTGTGGGATTCGCAGGGTTTCCTGGTCAGCCGCCTGAAGCGCATCCGCTACGGCAGCGTGGAACTGCCGCGCGCGCTGCGCCGTGGCGACACCGAAAACCTCGGCGAGGATGCGGTCAAGGAACTGCGCACCCGCGCAGGCCTCGGTGACCCGGCTCCCGTGCTCACGCTCAGCCCCGTGCTTCATCAGCGCCGCGCCCCGCGTAACGTTACTGAGTACAAGCCCGAAGGCCGTGGTGCCAGCAGTGCCTGGAACAGCGCCAAGGATGAAGCACGCGAGCTCTCCGCCTACGATCGCATCCGCGACGAACCCTTCCGCCCAGGTCCGGGCGGCAAGCGCCGCAAGACCGGCGCACCGGGCGCAGGCGGTCCCCGTCCGGGCCGCGAAGTGAACGGCAACGTCGATCGTCCTGCGCGCCCGCAGGGCCAGCGTCGTGGACGCGTCGCACCGGGCCAGGAACTGCCATCACCGCGCACCTGGTTTGCCGGTGACGCCCGCGGTAACGCCGCTGGCGGTCCCGCCGGTGGTGGTGCCCGTCCGGGTGGCCCGCGTAGCAACCAGCGTCGAGGCCCGAATCCTGGTCAGGGCGGCCAGGGCGGTGCCCCGCGTTATGCGGACAACCGCGGTAACGTGGCCCCCGGGTACGGCGGCAACGACAATCGCGGCAATACCAATGGTCCGCGTCCGGGCAATCGCGGCCCGCGTCCGGGTGGCCCCGGCGGTCCAGCGTCCGCCAGCCGCGGTCCGGGTGGCCAAAGCCGTGGTCCCGGTGGCGGTCAAAACCGCGGACCGGGTGGAAATCGCGGGCCAGGCGGCGGAAATCGCGGCCCGCGTCCCGGCGGTGGTGGTGGTGGCGGTAACCGCGGTGGTGGCAGCAGCGGCGGTAACCGCGGCGGCAACTACTAAGCTTGACTGCAGTTATTGTCCGCTGGACGCGGACGCGGATGGGGATGTGGTGACCGGCGCCGTGGGCGTCGGCGCCTGACCCACGGGACGGCCGCCGACATCAAGTTTGTGGCCCTGCGCGTCCAACGCGTGATCGTTGGCATATTCAACACGATGGGTGACGCCGGGCGCGTCGTCGGCTGCGGGCGCCACGGCTCTCGACGAAACGGCCGGTGTGGCCTTGCCGTGGTGCTTGGCCGCCGCCTGGTCCATGGCGCGGATCAATCCTGGTGGATCCGACAGGACGGGTGTTGCGATAACGGCAAGCGCCATCATCGTTGCGAACTTGACGAAGACTCCCATGCACGTGCCCTCTTGCGTCCCGGTGTGTCGCCCCGCCTGGATGCAAGCATCGCATGGCGCGCGCCCTGGCGTGCGTGAATCCTTGCGGCACTCGACACCCCGGAAGTCACAGCGCACCATAGGCAGGTCACGCACCGACCCTGCGCATTGTCCCCGACCCCGCACTTTCGAACACTCGCCCTGATCATTGCCAGCGCGCTCTTCATGGAGCAGCTCGACGGCACGATCCTGGCCACCGCGTTGCCGTCGATGGCCCAGACTTTCGGCGTGTCGCCGCTGACGATGAGCATCGCGCTTACGTCCTACATGTTGAGCCTGGCAGTGTTCATCCCGGCCAGCGGGACCGTGGCCGACCGTTACGGTGCCCGGCGCGTCTTCTGCGCGGCCATCGCCGTATTCACCTTCGGCTCGATCCTTTGCGCCCAGGCCAGCACCTTGCCTTTCCTGGTGGGCGCGCGGCTGATCCAGGGCATGGGCGGCGCCATGATGGTACCGGTGGGAAGGCTCGTGCTGCTTCGCGCGGTGAGCAAGCAGGACCTCGTCTCGGCGATGTCATGGCTTCTGGTGCCGGCGATGATCGGCCCGGTACTGGGGCCTCCACTGGGTGGACTGATCGTGCAGGTGCTTTCGTGGCGGTGGATCTTCTACGTCAACCTGCCGATCGGGCTGCTCGGCTTCGTGCTGGCCGCGCGGCTGGTACCGGACGTACGCGGCGAAGTGCGCCACCGCTTCGACATGCTGGGTTTCTTCCTCTCAGGCCTGGGCCTTTCGTGTCTGGTGTTCGGGCTGGAACTGGCTTCGCGTGGTATCGGCGGGCTCACGGTGTCCCTGGGCTTGCTCGGCGGTGGCGCGTTAACCCTGGTGGCGTACGTCGTCCACGCCCGCCGCATCGAGCATCCGATCCTCGACATTGCCCTGCTACGTTTCGACACCTTCCGGCTGTCGGTGATCGCAGGCTCGCTCACGCGCATCAGCGCCGGTGCATTGCCGTTCCTGTTGCCACTGATGATGCAGCTGGGTTTTGGCATGTCGGCCGCGCGCAGCGGACTGGTGACTTTCGTATCCGCCGCCGGGGCGGTGCTGATGAAGTCCACCGCCAAGCCTTTCCTGCGCCACTTCGGCTTCCGCAACGTCCTGGTGTGGAACGGGGTCCTGAGCACGTTGATGATTGCCTTGTGCGCGGCGTTCCGGCCCGGCTGGTCGCTGACGGCGATCTACCTGGTACTCGGCGTGGGCGGATTCTTCCAGTCGCTGCAGTTCACCGCGTACAACACCATTGCCTACGCGGAGCTACCCAGCCAGGCACTGAGTGCCGCCACCAGTTTCTACACCACGTTCCAGCAGCTGATGTTGTCGCTGGGCATCTGCGTAGCGGCCGGCGTCCTGCACGCAAGCGTGCATTTTCACGGCCGCGACCACACCACCCCGGGGGACTTCTCCGTCGCCTTCCTTGTCATCACAGCCGTGTCGATCCTTGCCGCTCCGGTCAGTGCACGATTTGCGCCCAATGCGGGCATCGAGATGAGCGGGCATCGCTCCCGCCCACCCCGCGCCAGCTAAAGGACAACGGCTTAGATCATGCCCAACAACAACAGGATCACCAGGATCACCACGATCAGTCCCAGTCCGCCGGTCGGGTAGTAACCCCAGCCACGGCTGTAGGGCCAGGCCGGGGCTGCGAATACGGCCAACAAGACGATCAGCACGATCAACCAGAGCATGGATTCTCTCCCGCACGAATGTGCCTCAAGCATGCCGTGCCGATATGTGTGGCAAGCGTGGCCCGCGGGTGATGGCGATCTTCAGAAAGAAGTTCGCCCCGCAAGCGGCGCTACGACATGGGCTTCGGGGGGGAGGAGAGCCAGATGTCGCTAAAAACAGCGCCGCTGCGGAGCGAAAGCCCGCCGACCCAGGGGGAGGGGTTGGTGGCGGGACAGACGCATTATGGGCTTACGGTTTGATAAGCACCAATATATATTGTGATTGGTACTTATTCGGTAATCGACTATGTTCGACCTGCGCCAACTCCGCTATTTCGTCGCCGTAGCCGAGACCCTGAGCTTCACCCGCGCCGCCCAGGCCCTGCACATGTCCCAGCCCCCGCTGTCCCAGCAGATCCAGGCGCTGGAGGCCGGGCTTGACGTGCGCCTGTTCGATCGCACCCGCCGCCGCGTGGCACTGACCGAACCCGGGCGGCTATTTCTGATCGAAGCCAGGAAACTGCTGGCACAGGCCGAATCGGCACGCCGGGTAGTGACCGATGCCGCGGCCGGTTTCGCCGGACAACTGCGCCTGGCCTATGCCATATCGGTATCCTTCCACCCCGCCCTGCCCGAGGCCCTGCTGCGATTCGGCCAGGACGCCCCCCGGGTCCGGCTGGCCCTGCGCGAGATGTACACCACCGAGCAATACGACGCCCTGGCCAATGGCGACATCGACGTCGGGTTCCTCCGCGGCGCCCCGCGTACGGCCCTGCAGGCAAAGGCCTTCCGCCTGGATGTGATCGACCAGGAACGCCTGGTGGTGGCCCTGCCCGCCGCGCACCCACTGGCTGGCAAGGCATCGCTGCGGATGCGCCAGTTGGCCGACGAAACCTTCCTGGCCCAGCCCCGGGAACTGGCCGTCACCCTATACGATCGCCTGATGCACCTGTGCACCAAGGCCGGGTTCCAGCCGGAAGTGCGGCAGATCAGCCAGCAGGTAAGCTCCCTGCTGTCCCTGGTGGCCGCTGGCCTGGGACTGGCCCTGGTCCCGGCCTCTTTGTGCGCCGTGCGGCTGTCCGGAGTCAGTTTCGTCCCCGTAGACGACACCGATGCGTGGCTATTACTGGCAGTGGCCAGCAGGGCCGACGACCCTTCACCGGCCCTGGATGCCTTCCTGCGCACGGTTGCCGCATCGAAACAATCACTTGGCTTGCCGTGAGGTCAAAACGTGGCTATAATTCCGGTTTTCCATCGTCCATAAGTTTCCCAGGAGCTTGCCGTGAAGGTGCTGTCATCCCTGAAGTCCGCCAAGCTGCGGCACCGTGACTGCAAGGTCGTTCGTCGTCGCGGCAAAACGTTCGTAATCTGCAAGAGCAACCCGCGTTTCAAGGCTCGCCAGCGCTGATCCACCGGCTGCGGTGAACGAAAAGGAGACCGCCTCGGCGGTCTTTTTTTTGGCTCGCCTTCGGCATTGCCTGAAACTTGGGCTCGGACGTGTCCGCAGGAGCCGGGGGCTATCAGCCTCGTCGCTCCGGTTACACCGGCGCTTGGGGGAAGAGGCCGCTGCGCGGCTTTTTCTGATGGCTTCGCCCCGGCGCGCCCGCGCTGCGGGCGGGGGTTTTCGAGGCGGCCTGCGGCCTGGGCGAAAACGACCGGCCAAGGCCGGTCCCCTGCGGGCCTGGTCCGCCCGCAGCGCTCGGTTCCACAAGTCGCCGACGAGGCTGATAGCCCCCGGCTCTGGACAAGACCGAGGCAGCATCGGGGGAGAGCGTGGGCGGGGCCTGAAACAGCCCTCCCCTCGCGAACCTCAACGTGCGGGATAGCTGGCGGGCCATGGCGGCTGGCGCTCCCTGCGGAGGCGAAGGGCTTCGGTCGGATCAGGCCCGTCAGGGGGCCGGCCATGGACGGCCGGCCGTTTTCGCTGAGCCAGGATGGCGAATCGAAAACCCCCGACCGAAGCCCGTCCCGATGGGGCGCAGCCATAAGAAAAAGCCGCGCAGCGGCCTCCTCCCCCGAGGGTCGCCGCAGCTAGGAGCGCCAGCCGCCATGGCCCGCCGGCTCTTCCGCCACGCGCGAAGTGCGCGAGCCTCAGGTCTCGTAGCGAACGCCGGTGATCTCGTAGTGCTTGACGCCGTTGGGTGCGGTGAATTCGAAGCTGTCGCCTTCGACTTTGCCGATCAGGGCGCGGGCAATCGGCGACGACACTGCGATCAGCTGCTTCTTGATATCGGCTTCCAGGTCGCCAACGATCTGGTAAGTCACTTTGTCGCCGCTGTCTTCGTCTTCAAGATCGACGATGGCGCCGAACACCACCTTGGCGCCGGCTGACAGGCGCGAGGTGTCGATGATGTCGGCCATGGATAGTGCGCCTTCGAGCTCGTTGATTCGGCCTTCGCAAAAACTCTGCTGCTCACGTGCGGCGTGGTACTCGGCGTTTTCCTTCAGGTCGCCGTGGGCACGTGCCTCGGCAATGGCTGCGATGATGCGCGGGCGATCGGACGACTTCAGCCGTTCGAGTTCGCCGCGCAGGCGCTCGGCGCCTTTCTTGGTCATCGGTGCGCGACTCATGCGTTCAGTTCCTTGTGCAGTTCCTGCAGGCTGTGCACGCTGCCGGCCCCGTGGAAGTCCAGCGAATGCACCAGCGCACGCGCGCCTGCCACAGTGGTTGAATAGGTGACGCGGTGCTGCAGGGCCTCGCGCCGGATGGAGAAGGAATCGGAGATGGCCTGCTTGCCCTCCGTGGTGTTGACGATATAGACGATCTCGCCATTCTTGATCAGGTCGACGATGTGCGGGCGGCCCTCGAGCACCTTGTTGATGCGCTCGCAGTCCACGCCATGGGATGAAAGGAACGATGCCGTGCCCTGCGTCGCCACCAGGGTGAAGCCGCGGCGGATCAGTTCCTGGGCAATGGGAAGCAGGCGGTCTTTGTCGGCGTCGCGCACTGAGAGGAATACCTTGCCCACGGCGGGTTCGCGGATGCCGGCGGCCTCATGGCCGCGCGCAAACGCCGCGCCGAAGGTGCGGCCTACCCCCATCACCTCACCGGTCGAGCGCATCTCGGGGCCGAGGATCGGGTCGACATTCTGGAATTTCAGGAACGGGAAGATTGCTTCCTTCACCGAGTAGTACGAGGGGATGACTTCGCGCATCGTGCCCTGGTCGACGAGCGAGCGACCAGCCATGGCGCGGGCGGCAATCTTGGCCAGCGATACACCGGTGGCCTTGCAGACGAACGGCACCGTGCGCGAGGCGCGCGGGTTCACTTCAAGGATGAATACCTCGTCGCCCTGGATGGCGAACTGGGTGTTCATCAGGCCAACGACCTTCAGTTCACGCGCCAGCAGCTTCACCTGGCGACGCATTTCATCCTGTACTTCCTGGCTGAGCGAATAGGCCGGCAACGAGCATGAGGAGTCGCCCGAGTGAACGCCGGCTTCCTCGATGTGCTCCATGATGCCGCCGACCAGCACGTTGCCCTCGGCGTCGGCAACGATGTCGACGTCCACCTCTACCGCGTGGTCGAGGAAGCGGTCGAGCAGTACTGGGGAATCGTTCGAGACCTTCACCGCGTCGCGGATGTAGCGGGAGAGGTCTGCATCGCTGTAGACGATTTCCATGGCTCGGCCGCCGAGCACGTAGCTCGGGCGCACCACCATCGGGTAGCCGATGTCGCGGGCCAGGGCCAGCGCCTCGTCGGCGGTGCGGGCGGTGCGGTTGGGAGGCTGACGCAGCTTTACGCGCTCGATCAGCTGCTGGAAGCGCTCGCGGTCTTCGGCGAGGTCGATCGAATCGGGGCTGGTACCGATCACCGGGGCGCCGGCGGCTTCCAGTGCACGCGCCAGCTTCAGCGGGGTCTGTCCGCCGTACTGCACGATGATGCCCTTTGGCTTCTCAAGGTCGACGATTTCGAGCACGTCTTCAAGCGTTAGCGGCTCGAAGTACAGGCGATCGGACGTGTCGTAGTCCGTGGAGACCGTCTCGGGGTTGCAGTTGATCATGATGGTTTCGAAACCATCCTCGCGCAGCGCCAGCGAGGCGTGCACGCAGCAATAGTCGAACTCGATGCCCTGGCCGATGCGGTTCGGACCGCCACCAAGCACGATGATCTTGTCGCGGCCGGTGGGCTGGGCCTCGCATTCCTCCTCGTAGGTGGAATACATGTACGCGGTGGTGGTGGCGAATTCCGCGGCGCACGAATCCACCCGCTTGTACACCGGACGCACGCCCAGGGTATGGCGCAGGTGGCGCATGGTGTTTTCGTCGCCATCGACGAGCTCGGCCAGGCGCGCGTCGGAAAAGCCCATGCGCTTCAACTCGCGCATGCGCGGCGCGTCGAGGCTGGTAACGCCAAGGCGCTGCACCTCGCCCTCGGTCATCACGATGTCCTCGAAGGCGGCGAGGAACCATGGATCGATGTGGGTGAGTTCGTGCACTTCCTGCAGCGACAGGCCGGCGCGGAAGGCATCGGCTACATGGAACACGCGGTCCGGACGCGGCTCGCGCAGTTCGCGCTTGAGGGTCAGAAAGCCTTCCTCGCTGCCGATGTCCAGGCCCGTGGGGTTCAGGCCTGTCTTGCCGATCTCCAGGCCACGAAGCGCCTTTTGCAGCGACTCGGAGAAGCTGCGGCCCATGGCCATCACTTCGCCCACCGACTTCATCTGGGTGGTCAGGCGGGCATCGGCGGCGGGGAACTTCTCGAACGCAAAACGCGGGATCTTGGTGACGACGTAATCGATGCTCGGCTCGAAGGACGCCGGGGTGAGGCCGCCGGTGATGTCGTTCTTCAGTTCATCGAGCGTGTAACCCACCGCGAGCTTGGCCGCGATCTTGGCAATCGGGAAACCAGTGGCCTTCGACGCCAGGGCCGACGAGCGCGACACGCGCGGGTTCATCTCGATCACCACCACGCGGCCATCGCGGGCGTTGATGCCGAACTGCACGTTGGAACCGCCGGTATCCACGCCGATCTTGCGGAGCACCGCGATGGAGGCATCGCGCAGGCGCTGGTATTCCTTGTCGGTCAGCGTTTGCGCGGGGGCCACGGTGATGGAATCGCCGGTGTGCACGCCCATCGGGTCGAAGTTCTCGATCGAGCAGACGATGATGCAGTTGTCCGCCTTGTCGCGAACCACTTCCATCTCGAATTCCTTCCAGCCAAGGACCGACTCTTCCACCAGCACTTCGTGCACGGGGGAGAGTTCCAGGCCGCGGCCGACGATGTCGATGAATTCCTCGCGGTTATAGGCGATGCCGCCACCGGAACCGCCCAGGGTGAAGCTGGGGCGGATGATGGTGGGGAAACCCACGGTGGCCTGGATCTCGTGCGCCTGCTCCATCGAGCGGGCGACGCCGGCCTTGGGACAATCCAGGCCGATGTCGGCCATGGCGTGGCGGAACAGGTCGCGGTCCTCGGCCATGCGGATGGCATCGCGCGAGGCGCCGATCAGTTCGACGTTGTACTTGTCGAGCACACCGTGGTCGGCGAGGTCGAGTGCGCAATTGAGGCCTGTTTGTCCACCCATGGTGGGAAGCACCGCATCCGGGCGCTCCTTCTCGATGATGCGCTCGACCGTCTGCCAGTTTATCGGCTCGATGTACACCGAGTCGGCGGTGTCGGGGTCGGTCATGATGGTGGCGGGGTTTGAGTTCACCAGCACCACGCGGAAACCTTCCTCCTTCAGCGCCTTGCAGGCCTGGGCGCCGGAGTAATCGAACTCGCACGCCTGGCCGATCACGATGGGACCGGCGCCGATGATGAGGATGGTCTTGATGTCGCTGCGCTTTGGCATGGTGTGCTTTATCTCCGGGCGTGGTGGCGGTGGTTTTGCGAGGCGGCGCGCATTTGCGTCTTACCCGGCCTTGTCGCGCGCGGCCTTGTCCATCAGGTCTATGAAGCGGTCGAAGAGGTAACCCAGGTCGTGCGGGCCGGGAGCCGCTTCCGGGTGGCCCTGGAAACAGAAGGCAGGGCGATCGGTGAGCGCGAAGCCCTGCAGCGATCCGTCGAACAGCGAGGTGTGGGTGACCTTGGCATGCGAAGGCAAGGTCGAGGCGTCCACCGAGAAGCCATGGTTTTGCGAGGTGATCAGCACGCGGCCATCGTCATGGTCTTTCACCGGATGGTTGGCGCCGTGGTGGCCGAACTTCATTTTCATCGTCTTCGCGCCGATCGCCAGGCCCATCACCTGATGGCCCAGGCAGATGCCGAAGGTGGGCACGCGGGCTTCCAGCACCTGGCGCGTGGCCTCGATCGCGTAATCGCAGGCGGCCGGATCACCGGGGCCGTTGGACAGGAACACGCCGTCAGGCTGCATGGCCAGCACGTCGGAAGCCGGTGTCTGGGCTGGCACCACGGTGACCTCGCAGCCGCGCGCAGCGAGCAGGCGCAGGATCTGGCGCTTGGTGCCGTAGTCCCAGGCAACGACCTTCAAACGCGAGGGCACGCTGTGGAAGGCGGTCGTGTCCAGGTCGTAATGGCCGTCGGTCCAGACAAAGGTTTTCGTCGTGCTGACCACCTTGGCCAGGTCCAGGCCGTTCAGGCCCGGGAAGGCGCGCGCCTTCGCAAGCGCGGCATCGGCGTCGATGGCATCACCGGCTACGATGGCGCCGGCCAGGGCGCCCTTCTCGCGCAGGATGCGGGTGAGGCGCCGGGTATCGATGCCGGCGATGGCCACGATGTTGTTGCGTGCCAGGTACGAGGGCAGGCTTTCCTCGCTGCGCCAGTTACTGGCCAGGCGGGGTACGTCGCGGACGATCAGGCCGGCTGCATGCACGCGATCGGATTCGGCATCGGCCTCGTTCACGCCGGTGTTGCCGATGTGGGGGTAAGTCAGGGTGACGATCTGCTGGGCATAGGAGGGATCGGTGAGGATCTCCTGGTAGCCCGTCATGGCGGTATTGAAAACCACCTCCCCGACCGTCTCGCCGTGGGCGCCGACGGCATGGCCGTGAAAAATGCTGCCATCTTCGAGGGCAAGCAGAGCGGGAGTAAGCATGGGACCGCCTTTTAGGTGCAGCAAGGTCCGCAAGCCTGCCTGGGGCGGCTTGAGGACCTGGGGAAGGATGTTGCTTGGGCGGGTGCAAATGATACGTTCCCGGGCCATTTCTGTCCACCGCGCTTCAAGCCGCTTGCAGGCCAGCTGCTGGCGTTACAATGCGCCCGAAGCGCACTGCCGGTACCTCGATGAACGCCATCCTGCTCGACCCTGCCCGTCTGGATCGTCCCGATACCACGCTGCGGCACGACCCGTTTCCGTTCATGATTGCCCATGGCCAGCTGCCTGAAGAAGCCCGCGCCGAGCTCGACCGGGACTTCCCCAGGTACTCCAGTGCCGGGTTTTTCCCCTATGACGCCAGCGATTGCGGTCCGGCGGTCAATGCGCTGATCGACCGCATGACCTCCGGGGACTTCGCCGATGCCATCGGCAAGCGCCTGGGAATAGACAGCCTTGGCCAGTACCCCACCCTGGTCACCCTTTGCCGGCTTTTGAACAAGCGCCACGGCACCATCCACACCGATTCGAAAAGCAAGGTAGCCACCGCGCTCATCTACCTCAACGCGCAATGGCCCGATACCAGCGATGGCTGCCTGCGATTCCTGGGCAGGATCGACGACATCGACAGCATGGTTTCGCCGGAACTCAAACCCCTGTACGGCGAATTCGCCGTGTTCAAGCGCGCTGAAAACTCCTTCCACGGCCACCTGCCCTACGAGGGTGAGCGACGCGTCATCCAGGTGGCCTGGCTTACCAGCGAGGAAGAAAAACTCCGCAAGACCAAGCGCGGCAAATTCAGCCGGGTATTCAAGAAGATCTTCGGCTCGCTGGACAAGAAGATAGGCGCCGGACGCGATCGCAACGCTTCGCACCCGGACTGATCCTTCGGCGCCGGTCGCACGTCCAACAGCCGACCGGCAACCGTCAGTGCGACAGATACCAACCGGCGAAGACGGCAAACACGCCATACAGCAAGCCCACCGGCATCAGCCACCGGGCGTTTACCGCGCCGCGCCGGAACATCACCCACAGCGCGATCACCGCGATCATCGTCACCACGCCTGCCGCCATCAACGGCACGTCGAACAGCCATGGCGTGGCAAACAATGCAAGGGAGCTGGGGATGGTCGCCTGGATCATCATCGCGCCGGAAATGTTGGCAAGCGCCAGGCGTTCCTTGCCCTGCCGCACCCAGATCACCGCATTGACCGTTTCGGGAAGCTCCGTGGCCACGGGGCTTAAGACCAGCGCCACCAGGTGCGGCGAAAGATGCAGCGCTTCGCCGATAGCCTCGAGCTGGCCGACGAACACCCGCGATGCGATGGCGATCACGGTGAGAGCGAGCACCGCCTGGAATGCCACCCAGGCCATGGACGGATCGACATCGCGCGGACGGAATTTCAGCGGTTCGAGTTCCTCATCTTCCGGCGCCGTGTCGTCGTCACGCATCTCGCGCCACACGTATCCCGCGTAGGCCGCCAGGAACACCACGCCCAGCCACGGCTTGATGGCGAAAGCCACCAGCCCCAGGCCGCACTTGACGATGAAGATCGCCAGGAACCATGACTGGTCGCGCGCCAGGCGCCGGTTGTTCACCCGCAATAACTGGTCGGGACGGGCGAGCTTGCGGCGGCAACTCCACAGCGAGATGCCGACCACGGCGTAGGCGATGGTGGCCAGCACCAGCGGGCCACCCAGCGCGGCGCCAACGCCGATGTCACGGGCTTCGGGCGTTTTCCCGAACACCACGGCGACGAAGGTAACGGCGCTTTCAGGCAACGCGGTACCGAAGGCCGCAAGCACGGTGCCGGTGGCCGTGGCCCCGAGCTTCAACTTGCGCCCGAACCATTCGATGCCGTTGACGAAGTATTCGCAGGCGAGGTAGATCGCCACGGCAGCGCCAAGGAAGAGCGCGAGGGTAGTCAGCATGGAGTTCTACTTCGCCGGGCGAACGCTCAAGGACCGATGGCACAACGACGCGGTTCGCCCGGCAAGGGTGAACACGTCGATGGCCAAAGGTCTCGCCGGGCGGGCCGCCGGAATACCGGCAGCTGCTGTTCGCGCCATGCGGCAAGCCGCAAGTGTGTTGACGCGAACTCCTCAGGGGATCAGAGGATGGCTACTCCCCAATGACATCGGCGGGGAGGTTAGCGGGGTTGATTCCCCGTGGCAACCGTAAGGCACGCCCCAGGTTCAGCCGCCGCCGATGACATGGTCGATGGTCCAGGCTCCCGGAGCGCGGCCGGTCAGCCACTTGGCCGCTTCCAGGGCGCCACGGGCGAAGATCGTGCGGTCAGTAGCCCGGTGACCCAGTTCCAGGCGCTCGCCGCCAGACATCAGCCAGGCCGTGTGCTCGCCCACGATGTCGCCGCCGCGGACCACGGCAAAGCCGATCGTGCCGTCCTTGCGAGCCCCTGGGCGCCCCTCGCGTGCGTACACCGCGGCATCGGCCAGGGTCGTACCCCGTGCGCCTGCAGCAGCTTCACCGAGCGCCAGGGCGGTACCGGAAGGCGCATCTTCCTTGCGGCCGTGATGCGCCTCGACGATGTCCAGGTCCCAGTCGGGCAAGGCGGCGGCAGCTTCCTTCAACAAACGGGTGAGCACCGCGATGCCCAGGCTGAAATTCGCCGCGCGGAGAATCGCGATGCGTTCGGCCGCGTGCACCAGGCGGGCCTCCAGGCCGGCATCGATACCGGTGGTGCCCGTTACCAAGGGAATACCGTGGGCCTGGCAATGATCCAATGCCGAAGCGAGCCCCGCCGGGCCGCTGAAGTCCACCACGATATCGATGCCTGTGGCGTCGTGCCAACCGCTGACGTAGCGCAAGGTGGCACCGGGCTCACGCACCGCCTTGCCTTCGTGCGCGGAGCCCGCGGTCACCAGGGTACGCGCCAGTTCGAACCGGGTGTCCTGGCCCACCAGCGACACGAGCGCCCGGCCCATGCGCCCTGAAGCGCCGTTGATGGCAATGCGGATCGGTCGGGTCATGCGCGGTAAATCCTGGCCAAATGAAAACGGGTGGCCTTTGCCACCCGTCCAGTGTGCCGCGTCAGGAGGTGACGCGCGACCAGAATTGCTTCACGCCGTCGATAAAGTTGCTCGACCGCGGGGTATGTTGCCCTACTTCGGCGCTTTCGAAGGTGGCTTCCAGTTGCTCGAACAACTCGCGCTGTTCGCGTGTCAGGCGTACGGGTGTCTCCACCACCACGCGACAGACGAGGTCTCCCGTGCGTCCGCCACGGACGGACTTCACACCACGACCGCGCAACTTGAACTGGTGGCCCGTCTGCGTTTCCGGCGGCACCGCGATGGGCACCTCGCCATCGAGCGTGGGCACCTGCAGTTCCGCACCGAGGGCGGCCTGCGAGAACCGGATCGGCACTTCGCAGAACAGGTCGCTGCCTTCGCGCTGGAAGATCGCATGCTCCCTGACGCGCACTTCCACGTAGAGGTCGCCGGCGGGCGATCCGGCAGGGCCTGCCTCACCCTGGCCGGTGAGGCGAATGCGGTCGCCGGTATCCACACCGGCGGGGATACGCACGCTTAACGTGCGTTCTTCCTGCAGCAACCCCTCGCCATGGCACTTCTTGCAGGCCTTCTCGATCGCCTGGCCGCTGCCACTGCAATGTGGGCAGGCCTGCTGGATGGAGAAGATGCCGTTCTGCATACGCACGCGGCCGTGGCCGGCGCAGGTTTTGCAGGTGCTCACCTTGCCGTCTTCCGAGCCCGATCCATTGCAATGCTGGCAGTTCACCTGCGTGGGGATCTGGATCTTTTTCTCGATGCCGAAGACAGCCTCTTCAAGATCCAGGTCCATCATGTAGCGCAGGTCGCTGCCGCGGCGCGCGCGCTGGCGCCCGCCGCCGAAAATATCGCCAAAGATATCGCCGAAGATGTCACCGACGTCGCCAAAGCCAGCGCCGCCGCCACGGCCGAAGCCGTTCTCGAACGCCGCATGGCCATGCTGGTCGTACATCGACCGCTTCTGCGCATCGGAAAGTACTTCGTAGGCCTCCTTGGCCTCCTTGAACTTCTCCTGGGCCTGCGGATCGTCCGGGCAGCGGTCGGGATGGCACTTCATGGCCACGCGACGAAATGCCTTCTTGAGCTCAGCTTCAGTCACCGTGCGCTCGACGCTCAGCACTTCGTAGTAGTCACGCTTGCTCATTGGTTCGGTAATCCATATGCGCCAATGCGCCGGTCAAATGCCGCAAGGTGCGAAAAGCGGCGAATCATAACGGTTCAGCGGACGGCGATCACTCGCCGTCCGCTCAGACAGGCTGCTTACTTCTTGTCGTCTTTGACTTCGGTAAATTCCGCATCGACCACGTCGTCGGGCTGGGCCGAGCCGCCACCCGGGGCCGACTGTGCCGACTCGGGTGTGGGGCCTGCCTGCGCCGCGGCGTAGAGCGCCTGGGCAACCTGCTCGAGCGCGGTGATCTTCGACTCGATCAGGTTCTTGTCGTCACCTTCCTTGGCTTTCTCAAGATCGGACACGGCGCTGTCGATGCCGGCGAGCTGGTCGGCCGGGATCTTGCCGCCGTGTTCCTTCAGCGCACTACGCGTGGAATGCACCAGCTGGTCGGCTTTGTTGCGCGTGCCTACCAGTTCCTGGAACTTCTTGTCTTCCTCGCGGTTGGCCTCGGCGTCTTCCACCATGCGCTTGATCTCGTCGTCGGACAGGCCGGAACCGGACTTGATCTCCACGCGCTGTTCCTTGCCCGTCTTCTTGTCCTTGGCGGACACGTGCAGGATGCCGTTGGCATCGATGTCGAAGGTGACGTCGATCTGCGGCTGGCCACGCGGGGCGGAATCGATGCCGGCCAGGTCGAACTTGGCCAGCGACTTGTTGAAGCGGGCCTGGTCGCGCTCGCCCTGCAGCACGTGCACGGTGACAGCTGTCTGGTTGTCGTCGGCGGTGGAGAAGGTCTGCGAAGCCTTGGTCGGGATCGTGGTGTTCTTCTCGATCAGCTTGGTGAACACGCCGCCCATGGTCTCGATGCCCAGCGACAGCGGGGTGACGTCCAGTAGCAGGACATCCTTCACCGTACCGCCCAGCACGCCACCCTGGATGGCGGCGCCCACGGCGACGGCTTCATCGGCGTTCACATCCTTGCGCGGTTCCTTGCCGAAGAAGTCCTTGACCGCTTCCTGCACCTTGGGCATGCGGGTCTGGCCGCCGACCAACAGCACTTCGTCGATGTCCGAGACGCGCAGGCCCGCGTCATTCAGGGCCGTGCGGCAGGGATCGATGGTGCGCTTGACGAGGTCTTCGACCAGCGCCTCGAGCTTGGCGCGGGTGAGCTTGATGTTCAGGTGCTTCGGGCCCGACGCATCGGCCGTGACGTACGGCAGGTTCACGTCGGTCTGGTGCGAAGAAGAAAGCTCGATCTTCGCGCGCTCGGCGGCATCCTTCAGGCGCTGCAGGGCAAGGTGATCCTTGCGCAGGTCGATGCCCTGCTCCTTGTTGAATTCGTCGACGAGGTAGTCGATGACGCGCTTGTCGAAATCTTCACCACCCAGGAAGGTGTCGCCGTTGGTGGCCAGCACCTCGAACTGCTTCTCGCCATCGACTTCGGCGATCTCGATGATGGACACGTCGAACGTACCGCCGCCGAGGTCGTACACGGCGATCTTGCGATCGGCACCCTTCTTGTCCAGGCCATAGGCCAGCGCCGCCGCGGTGGGCTCGTTGATGATGCGCTTGACGTCGAGGCCGGCGATCTTGCCGGCGTCCTTGGTGGCCTGGCGCTGGCTGTCGTTGAAGTAGGCAGGTACGGTGATCACGGCTTCCGTGACCGCCTCACCGAGGTAGTCCTCGGCAGTCTTCTTCATCTTCATCAGCACTTTGGCCGAGATCTCCTGCGGCGCCATCGTCTTGCCGTCGCCGGTCTGGACCCAGGCGTCGCCGTTGTCGTGCGCGGCAATGCCGTAGGGAACGATGTCGAGATCTTTCTGAACTTCAGCATCGGTGAACTTGCGGCCGATCAGGCGCTTCACCGCGTAGAAGGTGTTCTTGGGATTGGTGACGCTCTGGCGCTTGGCCGGCGCGCCCACCAGCACTTCGCCGTCCTTGGTGAAGGCCACGATGGACGGCGTGGTGCGGTCGCCTTCGGAATTCTCGATCACCCGTGCGGTCGAGCCGTCCATGACGGCGACGCAGGAGTTGGTCGTACCAAGGTCGATACCGATGATCTTGCCCATGTTTCATTGCTCCGGATTTCAAGGCGGCCCCCGCGGCCGCGACTAGGTCAAATAAGTGGGGCCCGAGCCCCTCGATTCAATGCTTTAGCCTGACGGCCTATTCCGCGTCCTTCGCCACCGCCACCAGTGCAGGGCGCAGCAGACGGTCGTTCAGCACGAAGCCTTTCTGCAGCACAGCCACCACCGTATTGGGCTCGAACTCACGCGACTGGACCATGCTCATGGCCTGGTGGTGGTCCGGGTTGAACGTCTGGTGGAGCGGATCGATAACCTTCAGGCCATGGGTCTGGCCGAGCTTGTCCAGCGACTTGAGGGTGAGCTCCATGCCTTCGCGCAGGGTTGCTGCGTCTTCGGTCTCGATCGCCAGGCCCCGGTCCAGCCCGTCGAACACGGGCAGCAGGTCGGCCAGGATCTTCTCGTTGGCGAAGCGGCGGGCCTGGTCGAGGTCCCGCTGCAGCCGGCGCCGCTGGTTTTCGATCTCGGCCCGCTCACGAAGGACGATCTCGCGCATTTGCGCCAGTTCGCCTTCGGCCTGGACCAGGCGGATGGTGAGCGCCTCGATCTCGGCGTTGCGCTGGTCGCCGCCGGTGGCCGCGCTGTCTTCCGGCGCCGGGTTCGGCGCGTGCGGGTCGGTGTTTTGCATGCTGACTCCAAATGTCGACGTAAAAAACCACGGGCAATACCACCCGGGTATGAACATTCGCGGTAAAAAAACCGCCTCCCGCGGCGGTTATGAGGCCGTCGCCGCCCGATTCAAGGCATCGGAGAGCAAACTGGCCGTTGCCTGGACCACGGGAATGACGCGCTCATAGGCCATACGGGTGGGGCCGATGACGCCTACAGCGCCCAGTACCCGGCCCTGAGCCCCGTAGGAGGCGGTGACCACGCTGCAACCGTCGAGAGCCGAAAAGCCTGACTCTTCGCCGATGAAAAGTCGTACACCAGGCGCCTTGGCGCATACCTCCATCAGTTGCAGGAGGTCGCGTTTCTGCTGGAAGGCGTCGAAAAGGTCGCGCAGGCGCTCCATGTCGGCCAGTTCCGAATACCCCATGAGGTTGGTCTGGCCGGTCACCAGTACATCGGCCGCCCCTTCCGGCGCGAAGGAGGCCGCCGCCAGCTCCACGGTGCTGGAAAGCAACCGGTTCAGTTCACTGCTGGCCGCGCGCAGCTCACCCAGCAGGAAACTGCGGATGTCGTCGATGCGAAAGCCGGCGAACTGATGATTGAGGTAACGGGCGGCTTCCTCGAGCTGGCCCGGCGAGAGCGGCTGGGTGAGCTGGACAATGCGGTTCTGCACGTGGTTGTCGGAAAACTGCAGGATCACCAGCACCCGCTCGTCGGGCAATGCCACGAAATCGATGTGGCGCAGCGGGAAATCGGCCTGCCTTGGCACGCTGACCACGCCGGCGAAATGGGTCATTGCCGATAGAAGGTTCGATACGTTGCCCAGGAGATCGCGGGTGGTGGTCTGCTGAGGCGGCAGCTGCCGTTGCAGGATCACCATCTCCTCGCGTGGCAGCGGCTTCAGTTCGATCAGGCTGTCGACGAACAGGCGCAGGCCGCGCGGCGTGGGAACGCGGCCGGCGGAGGTATGCGGCGAGGACACCAGCCCTGCTTCTTCCAGGTCCGCCATGATGTTGCGGATGGTGGCCGGGCTCACTTCCAGGCCCGACGACCGCGAAAGGGTGCGTGAGCCTACCGGTTCCCCATCCACCAGATACTGGGCGATCAGCGTCCGGAGCAGCCGGCGCGCCCGCGCATCGAGTTCGGTACCTTCAGGCGGGATGATGGACACGGCGTTGGCGGTTATCTGGCATCGGAGGGATGAATCAGCTGACTGCGCATCAATAAGGCCGAAGCGAAAGACTTGCAATAGGCCTGGGCATTGTCGCATTCCGTGCGACGGGAAGGCAGCTACAATCGGCGCAACCCCCACGGCCGTGCCCCTCGCCCATGCTGACATCGCTCTACGTTCGCCAGTTTGCCGTGGTCGAGGAAGCGGAAATCGCCTTCGGGCCGGGGCTTACCGTGGTCAGCGGCGAGACGGGCGCAGGCAAGTCCCTGCTGGTGGATGCACTGATGTTGCTGGCCGGAGGGCGTGCCGACAGCGGCATGATCCGCGCCGGCAGCGACCGCGCCGAGCTATCGGCCGAGTTCGACCTGGCCGCCCTGCCCGCGGCCCTCGCCTGGCTGCGCCAGGAAGAACTCGACGATGGCGAAAGCTGCCAGCTGCGCCGGGTGATCCGCGACGGCAGTTCGCGGGCATGGATCAACGGCCGGCCGGCAAGCCTGGCCCAACTATCGGAACTTGCCACCCAGGTGGTGGAGATCCACGGCCAGCACGAGCACCAGGCGCTGCTCTCGCGCAGCCACCAGCTCGCCCTGCTCGACGCCTACGCCGGCAACGAAGGGCTCCTGGCCGATGTGACGGCCACTGCCGGTGCCTGGCGCGAGGCCGGTGCACGCATCAGGAAGCTCTCCGGTGGCGACGACCGCGAACATCGCATCGAGATGCTCGGCCACGAGACGGCCGAGCTTGAGCGATGGGCGCTGGATCCTGCAGCCTTCGAAGAACTCGAAGCCAGCCATCGCCGCCTGGCCAACGCCGGGCGGCTGGCCGAAGGCGCTTCGGCCGTGGTCGAGTTGATCGACGGCGAGAGCGAACTGGCGATCGGCCGCGCCCTGCTGCGCGCGCAACTGGAATTGCAACGCCTGGCGGAGATCGACCCCCGCCTGGCGCCGCAGGTGGAACTGGTCGACAACGCGCAGATCCAGCTCGGCGAAGCCGTCGATGCCCTGGGACGCTACGCCCAGGACGTCGAACTCGACCCCGAGCGCTTCGCCGAAAGCGAGCAGCAGCTTTCGCGCCTGCACGAACTCTCCCGCCGTTACCGCCTGCCGATGGCCGAACTCGGTGCCAAGGCCCTGGAACTGCGCGAGGAACTCACCGCGCTTGAAGGCGCGGGCGAGGTGCTGGAAAACCTCGGGCACGAACGCGACAGGCACCTGGCCGCCTGGACCGCCGCTGCCGCATCTCTATCGAAGGCACGCCGGGCCGCGGCCACCCGGCTGGGCGAGGAAGTCACCACGCTCATGGCCGGGCTGGGCATGGCCGGTGGCGTGCTGCGCATCGACCTCAGCGACGAAAGCGGCGCGGATCCCGATCCACAAGGCCGTGAGCGCTGCGAGTTCCTCGTCAGTGCCAATCCCGGCCAGCCGCCCCGTGCCCTGCGCAAGGTGGCTTCGGGCGGCGAGCTCGCACGCATCAGCCTTGCCATCGAGGTAGCCACCCTGGGCAACGACACCATCGGCTGCATGGTTTTCGACGAAGTGGACACCGGCATCGGCGGCGCCGTGGCCGAAGTGGTCGGCCAGAAACTTCGCGCGCTGGGCGAGCGTTGCCAGGTGCTCTGCGTCACCCACCTGCCTCAGGTGGCAGCTCAGGGCCATGCACACCTGCGCGTGTCCAAGGCCACGGATGGAACGTCCACGCGCACCGAAGTCGAGGCGCTGGACACCGCAGGCCGCCGCGAAGAACTCTCGCGCATGCTTGGCGGCGTTGAGATCACCAAACAGACCCGTGCCCATGCCAAGCAGATGCTCGACAGCGTCAAGGGCTAGCCGGTAAGGCCGCGCTCGCTGGCCATGCGGTAGAGGTCAAGTTCCGATCCCGCTCCGAGCTTGTTCATCACGCTGGCGCGGTGGATATATACCGTTTTCTGGCCGATCCCCAGGGCCGCGGCCACTTGCTTGGGCGCCCTGCCCGACGCCAGCAGCAGGAATACTTCGCGCTCGCGGGCGGTCAGGCGATTGATCGGATCGAGTGTTTCCGGCGCCCGTCCGGCGCGCTTTTCCTTCAGGTCAGAGCTTAGGTATTCCTCGCCACGCAACACCGCGCGCATGCCCGCCACCAGTTCTTCGGGCGCCACGCCCTTGGTGACATAGCCCGACGCACCACGGCGCAGGGCCTCCGAAACGTAGGGCTCGCCATCGTGCATGCTCAGTACCACGATGCGCGTGTCAGGCGCCACGCTGCGCAGGTGCTCGATCAGCGGCAGGCCACTGCCGTCAGGCAGGGAAAGATCAACCGCGACGAGGTCCGGGCGGTGCAGGGCTACCGCCTCCACGGCTTCATCGGCGTTGCGGCACTCGGCGATGACGTCGAGGTCCGCCTCCATGTCGATGAGGCGCTTGAACCCTTCGCGCACGATGGCGTGGTCATCGACCAGGACGATGCTGTACATGTCTGTACTTTACGCAGGTTCTCCTGCCGACGCGAATATCCTCAAGTAAGATCGCCACCATGCGCGCGAATCGATCCTGGGCCAGCTCCGGCCCCTTCCTTGGCCTGGTCTACTTCCTTGCCTGGGTGGCGTTGTGGCCCGGCCACCAACCCTATTGGGTGCTGCCCTTCGGCTTCCGCTTCGGCGTGTTGTTGCTTTCGCGCAACCGCGCATGGCCATGGATCATCGGCGCGGAACTCGCAGCCAGCGCGTTCTGCGACTGGCACGCGGGCAGCCATTTCGGAATGCTCGGGTTCGTCGCCGGCGACGTGCCCGAACCTTTGATCGTAGCGTTCACCCTGTGGCTGCTCCGCCGAGCCCACCTGCATGCCAGCCTTGACGATCCCGACGGCGTTGCCCGCCTGCTGCTTTCGGCCATGCTCACCGCGCTGGCAGCGACCGTGGGCAACGCCACCATCCTTGCCGCGCTGCATCCGGCATCGGCCTTCCAGGCCCTGACCGACGCACTGGGCAGCGACCTCCTGGGCAACTATCTGGGCGTGCTGCTGGTGGTGCCGGTACTGGTACTGCTGGTGCGCGAGCGCCCCGGCCGCCAGGCCATGGCAGCGCTTGCCATCGACGGGTTGCTGGTGCTCTTGCCGGCGCTGGCGATCCTCATCACGCTTACCGAATACTCCCCGCACGCCCAATACGCCCGCGTGCTGTCGCTGGCGCCGGGTCTGTTCTTCGCCTTCCGCCATGGCTGGCGCGGCGCCACGCTGTCGATGCTGATCATCAGCGTGGGCCTGAACCTTACCGAGAGCATGACCGGCATGGGTGCTCCCACGGCGGCGGCCCATTTGTTCATTGCGGTGGCGGGCACCGGTACGCTGATGCTGGGCGCTGCCACCGACGCCCTGCGCCGCAGCAGCGAGCGCGTGGCCCAGCAGAATTCCCATCTGGCAGAAGCCAACCGCCGGCTCGACAAGCTGGCCCGGCAACTGCGTGACGCCGCCCGCGGCAACCTTCAGGCGGAAGAAACCCAGCGCCGGCACATGGCCCGAGAACTACATGATGAGCTGGGCCAGAACCTCACCGCCATCCAGACCCACCTGAAGCTCGCCCAGGGGCGCTTGCGTGATGCCGGCCTGGACGACATCAGCATGTCGATCAACGGCATCCTCGGCTTCATGCGCCGGGCCCTGCACCGCATGCTCGATAGTTTGCGCCCGTCGGTGCTGGACGAATTCGGCCTCGACCGGGCACTGGACGAAGGCCCTCTACGGGACATGCTGGCCGCCGCAGGCGTGGCCTATCACTTCGACATGGTGGGCGACCCCCGCACCCTCGACGACGACACACGCACCGCGATCTACCGCATCGTCCAGGAGAGCGCGACCAACGTGGTCAGGCATTCGCATGCCCAGAACCTGCTGGTACGCCTGCGCATCGGTCAACGGTCGGGAAGCACCCTGGCGATCCTGAGCGTCCAGGACGATGGCCAGGGCTTACCCCCCGAGCCGGTCTTTACCGGCGGCCGTGGCCTGAAGGGTATGCGTGACCGGATCACGGCGCTCAGCGGCAGCTTCCGCATTCAGCCTTCAGTTAAAGGCTTGCATTTCAAGGTTTTGCTACGCAGCGACGGCATAAACGTGAAGCCGGCCCCAGACAGCATCGTGTAGGAAAAACCTTATAGGAAATATTCCGATACCGGGAAAGTGAAGAGGTCGTTAGGATGCCGCCATCGATGTGGGGGAGCCACTGTCGAAAGACAGTGAGCCCAGGTCGCTCGTGGGGACGGGCGATCTGATGAGGCGACAGGATGTCAGCCTCGCCGGTGAAGTCGGCCGCCGACGCGAACGAGCAACTCGTTTGCAATGGCGCTGGATATACCGGACAGCCGTTGGTGGGCAGGAGCCCGCTGGCGGCTTTTTTTTTTGCGTGGCGTCTGGGGGTGAGGGGCGGGAGCGACGGGGGGTGACCCTGGTCGCTAAGTCCTCGTCGGGCTT